>MVZB01000037.1 GCA_002068205.1 candidate division BRC1 bacterium ADurb.BinA292 | reverse complement strand
GGCGGGCGTCACCGCCAGCGCGCCGTCGCCCTCGCGCTGCTCCAGGCAGCCGAGCCGCACGAGCTGCGCGATCCAGTCCAGCACGGTCTCGCGCCGCTCGTCCTTGAGCAGGCCGTGCGTGCTCAGCTGGTCGTGGCCCGCCGCCAGCACGCACGCGTTGGCGGAGCCGCCCAGCACGCGAGCGGTGTGCAGCGCGTCGTGGCCCTCGCCCTGGCGGACAACGCTGGAGAGGATCTTCTGGCCGATGACGAGGGCGTCGGGAACGGTCTCCACGCCGCCCAGGCAGACGTCGCACGACCCGCAGTCCGGCCGCCCGAGCTCCTCGCCAAAGTAGGCCAGCAGCGCCCGGTGGCGGCAGCGGGTCGCCTCGCAGTAGTCAAACATCGCGCTCAGCGTCGCCTGCGCGCTGCGCTGGGTCTCCCCCGGCTGCTCCTCCAGCATGCGCTTCCAGAACTGGTAATCGCGCGGGGAGAAAAGCAGAACGCAGTCGGCGTCGAGCCCGTCGCGCCCGGCCCGGCCGCTTTCCTGCTGGTAGTGTTCCAGCGAGCGGGGCATCGCGGCGTGGATCACGAAGCGAACGTCGGACTTGTCGATGCCCATGCCGAAGGCGACGGTGGCGACGATGACCTGGATGCGGTCATTGATGAAGTCCTCCTGATTGCGCCGGCGGACGTGGTCCTCCAGGCCGGCATGATACGGGGCGGCGGCGACGCCGCGCGCGCGCAGATGGTCGGCAAGCTGCTCGACCTTCTTGCGCGTCAGGCAGTAGACGATGCCCGACTCGCCGCGGTAGCGTCCGACGAGCTCGGCGATCTGGTCCAGGAAGCCGTCGCCGGCGGCGCGCGGCTCGACGCGGTAGATCAGGTTGGGCCGGTGGAACGAACCGACGAGGACCTCCGGCGCCGCCAGGCCGAGCTGCCGCGCGATGTCGTCGCGGACGCGGTGCGTCGCCGTCGCGGTATAGGCGTGGACGGCGACCGCCGGGAAGGCCTCCTTGAGCTGGCGCAGGCGGCGGTATTCGGGCCGGAAATCGTGGCCCCACTGGCTGATGCAGTGGGCTTCGTCGATGGCGAAGAACGAGATGCGCGCCTGGCGCAGCGCGTCGAGGAAGCCATCGAGCAGCAGCCGCTCCGGCGCGACGTAGAGGATCTTGAGCCGCGCCTGGCGCACGGCGGCGAAGACGGCGCGGCGCTCATCGAACGGCATCGCGCTGTTGAGGCAGGCCGCCGGCACGCCGCAGCCGACCAACGCGTCGATCTGGTCCTTCATCAGCGAGATCAGCGGCGAGACGACGACCGCCATCCCCTCCATCGCCAGCGCGGGGGCCTGGTAGCAGATCGACTTGCCGCCGCCGGTGGGAAGGACGACGAGCGAATCGCGCCCCGCCAGGACCGCCTCCATCGCCTCGCGCTGATGCGGCCGGAAGCTGGAGTAGCCCCAATAGCGCGACAGGATCTGGGTGAGATGATGCATACAGGGGTCAGCGGGGATGCGGCGGAATGCCGATTTGGCGGACGTAGCCGTCAGTGGCCCTCATAGCCGGGAAGTCAGGGTGTCGTAATCGGCATGCGATCCGATCCAGAACCAGATGATCGTGTCGCCGTTTACCACCCCAGGAGCTCGCCAGCGGATCCCGATCCTCACCGAATAGACATTGGTTTTGACCCCAATTCGTTCGAAGCGAAGGCTGGGGTGGGAGGGGTTCACCTTCCAGATTGCGTAAGTTGTCCGCGCCAACTGCTGAATGGGAGGCGGCGGCGAAAGAGCAGGATGAAGTCACGGGTCAGCAGCGATCTCAAAGCTCGTCGCAGCCCAACTCCAAGGTCTTGCCGGCTTCGTGCTCTTGCAGAGCTTTCCGCGCCAACTGCTCGAGCTGATCCTGGCTGCGGGCGAAGGAGGCTTCCCAGAGCTGATCGCCTTCAAGTTCCGCGATGAGTTCGCGAGCGAGCTGGTCCTGTTGCTCGGCGGGCAGTTGCGATGCCTTCTTGAACGCTTCAGTCAGCAGGTCGGTCATGGGAAGGCCTCCGTTTCATGGGCATGCGAATACGAGAAAGCCTGGATCGCAATGCGGGTCATGTTTCCGGTCCCAGGGAGAACCAACCGTCCTCAGTAAACCATGGAACGCGCCTGCCCTTCAAGGCGCGGCGGGCGGGGCAATTCGCATTGGCCAGAGGCGGGGCGATTTTGGTAGAATGCCGGACGTCTGCGCCGTTCACCCGGCGGCGCGACGGATACCCCCCGAAGAGGATCCCCCACTGGATGACCGCCGCCGACAAGATCCGCAACGTGGCGATTATCGCCCACATCGACCATGGCAAGACGACGCTGATCGACGCGATCTTTCGCGCGGCGCATGTGTTCCGTGAAAATCAGCAGGTGGCCGAGCGCGTGATGGACAGCAACGTGCTGGAACGCGAGCGCGGCATCACGATCCGCTCGAAGCACTGCACGGTGACCTGGCGCGACTACCTGATCAACATCATCGACACGCCGGGCCACGCCGATTTTTCAGGCGAGGTCGAGCGCGTCCTGTCGATGGTCGACTCGGTCCTGCTGCTGGTCGACGCCAACGAGGGGCCGATGCCGCAGACGCGCTACGTGCTGATGCGCGCGCTGCGGCTCGGGCTGCGGCCGATCGTCGTCGTGAACAAGGTCGACCGCCCCAACGCGCGCCCGGAGCTGACGCTCAACAAGACCTTCGACCTGTTCATCGAACTGGGGGCGAACGACGAGCAGGCTGATTTCCCCGTCGTCTACGGCTCGGGCCTCGGCGGCTGGCTTGTGCGCGACCTGGAGCATGACGCGCGCGAAGGGATGGAGGCTTTGTTCGAAACGATCGTGACGCATGTCCCGCCGCCGCGGGTTGACGCCGATGCGCCGTTCCTGATGCAGGTCAGCACGCTGGCGTGGAGCGACTACATCGGCCAGATCGGCTGCGGCCGCGTGCTGCAAGGGCGCCTGCAAAAAGGCGAGGCGTTCACGCAGGTCGTGACGCGCTGGCGCGAGGCCGGCAACCGCGACGCCGGCTGGGACGTGCTGGGCAGCTCCAGCGAGCGGGCCGTGCATCTGTGGGTGACCCGCGGCCTGGAACGGGTCGACGTCGACGAAATCGGGGCCGGCGACATCGTCTGGATCGCCGGGCCGGCGGAGATCCGCATCGGCGACACGCTGGCCGCCGCCGGCCGCGACGACCTGGCGCTCCCCCCGCTGGAGATCGAGGAGCCCACCGTGTCGATGTTTTTTCTGGTCAATAACGGCCCGTTCGCGGGCGAGGAGGGCAAGGCGATCACGCTGCGCCAGCTCAAGGAGCGGCTCGAGCGCGAGCTGCGCACCAACGTCGCGCTGCGCGTCGAGGACCTGGGGCGCGCCGACGGCGTCAAGGTCTCCGGCCGCGGCGAACTGCAACTGGCGATCCTGATCGAGGAGATGCGCCGCGAGGGGTGGGAACTGTGCGTTTCGCGGCCCGAGGTGATCACCCACACCGGCCCGCACGGCGAGGTGCTGGAGCCGATGGAGCAGCTCATCATCGACGTGCCGGAGGAATACCAGGGTGTCGTGATCGAAAAGCTGGCGCGGCGCAAGGGCCAACTGACGCACATGGAAAACAGCGGCACCGGCACGCTGCGCCTGGAGTTCGCGATCCCGACGCGCGGCCTGATCGGCTACCGCAATGAATTCCTGACCGACACGCGCGGGCTGGGCATCATGTCCTCGCGCTTCACCGGCTACGGCCCCTGGCAGGGCGAGGTGGCCGGGCGCAACCGCGGATCGCTGGTTTCGATGCAGACCGGACCGGCCACGGCCTATCAGCTCGAGAGCCTGCAGGCCCGGGCGGTGCTGTTCATCGGGCCGACCGAACCGGTCTACGAGGGGCAGATCGTCGGGATGAACTCGCGGCCGGAGGACCTGCCCTGCAACCCGACCAAGAAGAAGGCGCTGACCAACCACCGCGCCTCGACCAAGGAGAACAACGAGGGATTGAACGTCCCGCGCCGCATGTCGCTCGATCAGGCGCTCGAATGGATCGCCGACGACGAACTGGTCGAGGCGACACCCAAATCGATCCGCCTGCGCAAGATGATCCTCAATGCCGAGGAGCGCAAAAAGGACGAACGCTACAAGGTGGCGTTGTCGGCCTGAACAGCCGATTTGTTTTCGTGAAGTTGAACGGAGCTGAGGGCGCGGACCGTCGGATCGGCTCGGAGCGGCGGATCCGACGGTTCGCAAAGTGCGCCGCGCGGCGCGGCATCAGATGTCCAGGTTGCGCACTTCGGGGGCGTTTTTCTGAATAAACCGCCGCCGCGGGTCGACCTCGTCGCCCATCAGGATCGTGAAGATCTGATCGGCCGTGGCGGCGTCCTCGAGACGCACCTGCATCAGGCGACGCTTCGCCGGATTCATCGTCGTTTCCCAGAGCTGGCTGGCGCTCATTTCGCCCAGACCTTTATAGCGCTGGACCTGGACCCCCTTGGAACCGATCTCGCGCACGCGCTCGAGCACCTGCGGCAGCGAGTCGGCCGCCATCGCACGCCCATCGCCCGCCCGGACCTGGAACGGGTGATACTCCTCGAACGGGTTTTTCGGGTCGATCTCGAATTCCTGGTGGACGACGAGATCGGCCGGGATGCCCAGCTTCTCGACGCGCGACAGGATCGCCTCGACGGCGTCGGCCTCGGGCAGCTCCACCAGCGTATGGCGCGGCTTGGGCTCCTCCAGCGCGGCATCGGCCTGATCCAGCAGGTCGGGCTGGTCCAGTTCGGCCACCGGCTCCTCGTCGTGGCCGGTCTCTTCCAGCTCCGCGATCAGCGCGGCCAACTGCTTCTCGCTGTAGGCGTAGCGGACTTCCGCGTCGAGCGAGACCTGGTAGCGCGGCAGGCGCCCGCCGTCGTCGCGCATCCGGATGTATTCGTGCAGCGGCAGCCCCTTGCGTTGCAGGATGTGGCGCAGGCCTTCCAGCGCGATCACGTCCTCCAGCATCGCGCGCAGCGCGGCTTTGCTCACCTCCACCGGCCGGTGGCCATTGCCGCGGGCGGTGTATTCGACGACGATGTCGTCGACCGACAGGTTCAGCAGGAACCGGTCGCGCTGCTCCTCGTTATCCAGGTACTGCTCCTGCTTGCCCTTCTTGACACGGAACAGCGGCGGCTGGGCGATGTAGATGTAGCCCCCCGCCACCAGTTCGCGCATCTGGCGGAAGAAGAAGGTCAGCAACAGCGTGCGGATGTGCGAGCCGTCGACGTCGGCGTCGGTCATGATGATGATCTTGTGATAGCGCAGCTTGCTCAGGTCGAAGTTGTCCGCGCCGATGCCGGTGCCGAGCGCCGTCACCATCGTGCGGATTTCGTTGTTGGACAGGATGCGGTCGAGCCGGGCCTTCTCGACGTTGATGATCTTGCCGCGCAGGGGCAGGATTGCCTGGAAATGGCGGTCGCGCCCTTGTTTGGCCGAGCCGCCGGCCGAGTCGCCCTCCACCAGGTAGAGCTCGCACAGGCTGGGGTCCTTTTCCGAGCAGTCGGCGAGCTTGCCGGGCAGGGCGGTGATGTCCATCGCCGACTTGCGGACGATCTCGCGCGCCTTGCGCGCCGCCATCCGCGCCTCGGCGGCATTGACCACCTTGTCCACGATGCGCCGCGCGACGGCGGGGTTTTCCTCCAGAAATTCCGCCAGCGACTCGTTGACCATCTGCTCGCTCCAGCCGGCGACCTCCGGGTTGAGCAGGCGCCCCTTGTTCTGCCCCTCGAACTGCGGGTTGGAGATCTTGATCGAGATGATCGCCGTCAACCCCTCGCGCATGTCGTCGCCCGTCAGGCTCCCCTTGAGCTTCTTCAGCATGTCGTTGCGCTGAGCGTAGTCGTTGATCGTCCGCGTCAACGCCTTGCGGAAGCCCGACAGGTGCGTGCCGCCGTCGCGCGTATTGATGTTGTTGGCGAAGGTCATCACGTTTTCGTCGTAGCTGTCGTTATACTGGACCGCGATCTCCATCTCCATCGTGTCCAGACGCGTCTGGCCGGTCTCGCGGTCCTTGCGCTCGAACTGGCGGCTGCGGTTGAAGTAGATCGGCTTGGGATGGATCGGCTTCTTGTTCTCATTGAGCTGGCGGACGAACTCCATGATGCCGCCCTTGTAGTTCCAGCTCCGCTCCTTGCCCGTCCGTTCATCGATCAGGTTGATCGTCAGGCCGGCGTTGAGGAACGCCAGCTCGCGGAACCGGGTCGCCAGCGTCTCGAAACTGAAGTCGAGCGTCTCGAAGATGTCGGGATCGGGCTTGAACCGCACCAGTGTGCCGGTCTTCTTCGACGTGCCGATCTCGTGCAGCGGTTCCTTGGTGATTCCCTTCTCGAACCGCATGAAATGGATCTTGCCGTTGCGCTTGATCTCGACCTCGAGCCAATCGGAGAGGAAGTTCACGACCGACACGCCGACGCCGTGCAGACCGGCCGAATACTTGTAAGCCTCGTTGTCGAACTTGCCGCCGGCGTGCAGGATCGTCATCACGACTTCGACGGTCGACTTGCCCTTCTTCGCCGCGTGCTCCTCGGTCGGAATGCCGCGGCCGTTGTCGGCGATCGAGACCGAATTATCGAAATGGATCGTAACATCGATGCGGTTGCAGAAGCCGGCCATTGCCTCGTCGACCGAGTTGTCGATCACTTCGTAGACGAGGTGGTGCAGGCCGAGCGCGCCGGTGTTGCTGATGTACATCGCGGGGCGCTTGCGCACCGCGGCGCGCCCCTCCAGCACCTGGATGTCCCTGGCGGTATATTCGCGGGGGGCCGGCGTCGCCGCCGGTTCGATCGTGTCAGGCTTCTTGCCCATCGTGCTTGATGTTCCTTTCAACGACTGCTGCGGGAGAATTGGCGCCCTTCACTCAGAAAATTCGGCTCTCGGCTTGCGTCCCTTGTCGTCGGCTCTCGAAAAGCCCGCCGCCATTGAGAGGAACGCAACGGACCTTAGGGTCATGAGGATCATGGGCATCGGGGCTTCCGGCGGCGCACATACAGATCACCCCCGACGCTCGTCCGCTCCGGCGAGCGATTCCATGCCGTCCGGTCGCGGGCTCCGCTGGCGCGTCTTGTCACCTGATGGACGGGACAAGACGGGGAGACTGCCCCCGGGAACGCCGGCCGAGCCAGCGGCTTTGGTATCATTGTGCCAGATTTCGCGGAAATAGACAGCAAAAACCCTGGACGACCGCGCCAAAATCCCGCGCAGGCCGCGAAAATCGCTTTCTGGCCCGCATCTGGGGCGGGAAGGCTTCGCAGGAAAATTTTCGGCGCCCCAAAATCGCCGGTCGGGCATTATTCGAAACGTTTCGCTGGCCGCGCGTCAACTTGCCCATCAATTCCTCGAATGACAGAACTTACGCTCCACCATGCCGGCTGCGTTTTCGTCCTATATTCGCTTATGTCCCTTCCCGGGGCAAGCCGGATACGACGGCCGTAAACCGTGCGGCCGCCCGTCAGGAACCTGCTTTTTCGCCCTCCGCCAGGGCCGTCCGCAGGCTCAGGATGCGCTGGCGCGCGAGCGTCGCCTGATAGGTCCCCGGAAACCGGGCTTCGATCAGCCGCAGCGCCTCGATGGCCTGCCCGGGCCGACCATTTTCCCGCAGATGATAGTCCGCCAGCCAGTGGAGCCGCGTCACCTGCTCGTCGATCGACATCCGGTTGGGCAGATTCAGCAGCCAGCTCAGCTCGCGCGCATAGTCGTCGCGTCGGCCGGCGGCCCACAGGCGCTCGCAATGGCTCTCCAGCGCCAGCGCGTCGTCCGGATGGCGCTCCAGGTGGCGTTCCAGTTCCTGGTCGTCCAGCGCTTCGAACCGCGTCTCGCGCCGGGTCTTGCGCGCGAAGGTCGACCCCATGCGGCGGCGCGACGGCGGCGTTGCGCCTTCGTCCAGATAGTTCGCCAGCCAGCGCCACAGTATCGCCGCCAGGGCGTGAATCGCCACAATCATGGCCAGGCCGACCAGCGCCTCCAGCGCCAGACGCCACAGAGGATAACGGCCGAACGCTCCGGCCAGCAGGATCACGAGGATCAAACCGAGCACGGCGTCCAGGTAGATCATGCCCGTCTCTCGGGGTAAGGCTCAGGAAGGCGGCGGCCGCCAAGCCAGCCGCACCGGGTCGAACATCGCCATTGGGTTCAGATGGAACCCCTCCAGCGCGGGGTCGCGCAGGTACGGCGTCGAATAGATGTAAATCGGCACGATCGGCATCTGCTCGATCAGGTACAGATCGGCCTGGCGCAGGATCGCCTCGCGCGTGTCGGGATCCGTTTCGGCCCGCGCCTGGAACAGCAGCGCGTCGTACGCCGGATCCCGCCAGAACGAGTCGTTCGTGTCGCTGTCACTGGCGAAGATTTCCAGGAAGTTGAGCGGATCGGGGAAATCGGCGACCCAGCCGGCGCGGGCAACGTCGAAGTTGCCCTGCCGCCGGTTCTCGATCAACGTCTTGAACTCCTGGTTTTCGACCGTCATCTCGATCCCCAGTTCGCGGCGCCAGGTCTCCTGAATGACCTGCGCGATGAGTTGATGCGTGTCGGTCATATTGTAGATGTAGCGCAGCCTGGGGAACCCCTGGCCGCCCGGATAGCCGGCCTCGGCGAGCAGGCGCCGCGCCTCGTCGAAGTCGGCATCGGCGAAGGTCGGCGCGGGAGGCGCTTCATACAGGCCGGGGGGCGAGATGAAGAACGCGGGCTGCTCACCGGCGCGCGTGACCTTCTCGGTGATTTCGCGCCGGTTGAGCGCCAGCGCCAGCGCCCGCCGCACGCGCACATCGCGCAGCGGCTCCTTCTGGCAGTTCAGGTTGAGGTAGTACGTGGAAAACGCAGTCGAGAACGCCAGGGCCTCGCTGCCGCGCAGGGAATCCAGCTCGGCGCGCGGCACCCCTTCGGTCGCGTCGATCTCGCCGTTTTCGAACGCGATCCGCGCCGTCGATTCCTCCTCGATCATCCGCAGCGTCACCTGCTCCATCTTCACCGCCGCGGCGTTCCAGTATTGCGGGTTGCGCCGCGCGACGATGCGCGCACCGGGCTGATACTCCGCCAGGACGAACGGCCCGCAGCCGACGTAAGTTTCCGCCCGCCGCGCCCAGTCGGCATTCTGTTCATCCATCGCGCGGCAGACGGGGAAGTAGGCGTGATGCGCGAGCAGTTCGAGGAAATAAGGCGTCGGATGCTCCAGCTCGACGTAGAGCTGGTCGGGGGCCAGCGCCCAGACGCGCACGGTCTCGGTCCCCAGCTCGGGGTTTTCATAATATGCCCGCGCCCCGGCGATATAATTGTAGATCTGATGGGCGTACTCGGCGCCGAATTCCGGATTGAGCACCCGTTCGGTCCAGGTATAGAGAAAATCGTCGGCCGTGACCCGCTGGCCGTTGGTCCAATAGGCCTCGCGCAGCTTGAACTGGTAGATCCGGCTGTCCGGGCTGACTTCCCAGCTTTCGGCCAGCTCGGGCCGGGGCTTGCCTTCGTCGTCGAGCATGAACAACCCGCGCTGGAAGAAGAGCAGGGCGCGGGCCGAGGCGACATCGGTCGCGAGCGACGGATCGAGCGTCCGCGGATCGGTTCCCAGGTTGATGACGGCCTGATGGGTCGCCTGGCGCTCCGCGCGCGGCGACGGCGGACGGCAACCCAGCGGCGCGAGCGCGATCAGCAGGAGGAACAGAGAAACCCGGCGCGGCATCGGCGGAGGTCCTTCGGCGGCAAGCTGGGGCCATCCTAGACCAAGCCGGGTCGCGGGGCAATCCCGCCCCCGCGAGGCCGGCAACGGTGCCGGCGCTCCCAGCGGGGGGTCACGGATATCCCGTCTCTGTATCCCGATGAAAAGGACTCGCACTTGAGCAGGCGGATGCTACGATGGCGGCTGAGCTGAAGATGCGCCCCCTCAAGGGACGGGGAGTTTCTGGATTGCTTGCCCCAGGTTGCGCTCCGATGGCGCCGGTCTCCCACCGGGGGTGGCGACCTGGATTTCGAGAGCGAGGACGAGGGACGGGAGCCGAGAGCCGAGTTTTGGGGCCGGCCTTCGGGCGTGGTTACGAGTACGAAGACGAGGGACGAGATACAGGGGACGAGTTCCAAATGATAGCTTGAGTGAACGGGGCATTGGAGACGCGACATGGCTGGGAATCTGCGGGCGATTGTCATCGGTTGCGGGAACATGGGGGCTTCGCATGCGCGGGCCTATGCGGCGCTGGACGGCTTTGAACTGGTCGGCCTGGTGGCGCGCAGCCCGACCCGGCGCGGCAAACTGGCGGCCGAACTGGTGCCCGCGGCTGAATTTGACACGCTCGAGGCGGCGCTCGCCGCGACCCGGCCCGATGTCGCCGCCGTCTGCACCTACCCCGATTCGCATGCCGCCTACTGCCGGCAATGTCTCGAGGCGGGCCTGCATGTCTTCGTGGAAAAGCCGCTGGCGATGACGGTCGAGGAGGCCGGCGAGGTTGTTCAGATCGCCCGCCGGCGCGGCCGCAAGCTGGTGGTCGGCTACATCCTGCGCCATCATCCCGCGTGGATCCGGTTCGTCGAGATCGCGCGGACGCTCGGCAAGCCGCTGGTGATGCGGATGAATTTGAATCAGCAGAGCGTCGGGGCGACGTGGGACCTGCACAAGAACCTGATGGAGAGCATGTCGCCGATCGTCGATTGCGGCGTGCATTACGTCGACATGATGTGCCAGATGACGCGCAGCCGGCCGGTGCGGGTTCAGGCGATCGCCGCCCGGCTGACCGATGAGATCGCGCCGACGATGACCAACTACGGCCAGCTCCAGGTCGTGTTCGCGGATGGATCGGTCGGCTGGTATGAAGCGGGCTGGGGTCCGATGATCAGCGAGGAGGCCTATTTCGTCAAGGACGTGTTCGGGCCGAAGGGGAGCGTCAGCATCGTCAAGGGGCGCGACGGCGAGCAGGCCCATCAATCCGCCAATCTCGAATCGCACACCCAGACCAACTGGCTGCGCGTCCACCACGCGGACCAGGACGCCGCGCGGCAATTCACGCGCGAGGACGAGTGGATCGATACGACGGACGAACCGGATCATCAGGAGCTGTGCAATCGCGAGCAGGCGTATCTGCTGCGGGCGATCCGCGACGATCTGGACCTGACCGACCACTGGGCGGATGCGGTCAACAGCCTGCGCATCGTGCTGGCGGCCGATGAAGCGGCGCGGACCGGAAGAACGATTGAGCTGTAGCGCCGCGCCGGCGCTGGATGGAGCGGCGGACCGGGACGGGCAGGACCGGGCCCCCAATTTCCCGCGGGAGGGATCCGCCGGATGAACGAGAAGCGCATCTCCAGGCGGCAACTGCTGCGCCGAACGCTGAAGTGCTCGGCCGCGGCGGGGCTCTTTACGATCGTGCCGCGCCACGTCCTGGGCGGGCCGGGCTACACGCCCCCCAGCGAGCAGCTGACCAAGGGGGTCATCGGCGTCGGTTCGATGGGCCGCACGCATCTGAGCTACGGCCCGTCGCGGCTGCTGGCGATCTGCGACGTCGATGAACAGCATCTGGAGGGCGCCGCGCTGCACCTGAGAGAGAATCTGGGCCTGGCGGAACGCCAGGTCCGGGAGATCCGACGCTACCGCGACTTCCGCGAACTGCTGGCGCAGCCCGACATCGACATCGTCCACATCGCCACGCCCCCGCACTGGCATGCGCTGATCGCGATCGCCGCCGCGCGCGCGGGCAAGGATATCTGGTGCGAAAAGCCGATGACGCGCACGATCGGCGAAGGCCGCGCCGTCGTCGAGGCGGTGCGGCGCCACGGCCGCGTCTTCCGCGTCAACACCTGGTTCCGGTTCACCGACCCGTTCTACGCGTTCGGCTCGCGTTGCCAGCCCATCAAGCAGCTCGTCGACAGCGGGCTGCTCGGCTGGCCGTTGACGGTGACGGTCGGCCTGGCTACCGGCTTCAGTTGGAAGTTCCTGTGGCAGGGCCGGACGGACCTGACGCCGCAGCCGGTTCCCGTGCATCTGGATTACGACCTGTGGCTCGGCCCGGCGCCGTTCAAGCCGTATCACCCGCACCGCGTGCATGAAACCTTCCGCGGCTACTGGGACTACGACGGCGGCGGACTGGGCGACATGGGCCAGCATTACCTCGATCCGGTGCAGTTCCTCCTCGGCAAGGATGACGAAAGCCCGGTGCGCGTCGAGGCCGATGCCCCCCAGCAGCATCCCGACGCCGTCGGCATTTTCCGGCGGATCGAAATGACGTATGCCGACGGCTGCCGAATCATCCTGGACGGGAGCGAGAGCGAGACGCGGACGCCGTACATTGAAGGTCCGAACGGGCGGCTGTACCGCGGCTTTGAGTGCGACGTGCCCGGATGGCGCGAGGTGCTGGCGACGCGGCCCGATCCGGCGCCGCAGCGCGACGATTTCGAGCAGGCGGTGCGCGAGCGGCGCAAATTCGCGCTTAACGAGGCCAACGCCCATCGTTCCTGCACGCTGGTCAATCTGGCCAAGGCGGCGGTGTATCTGGGGCGGCCGCTGCGATTTGATCCGGTCCGCCAGGAGTTCATTGATGATCCGGCGGCCAACCGGCTGATCAATCCGCCAATGCGGGCGCCGTGGCATCTGTAAAGCGGGGAGGAGACGCAATGACCGAAAGCATCCGCGCGGGGCTGCTGGCGGCGGCCTGTGCGCTATATCTGACGGGGTGCGCGCTGTTTGCTCCCTCCGGCCCCAGGATGCCGGCGGCCGAACGGGCAGCGGCGGTCTCCGCCGTCGTGGCGCGCATGCCGGCCGACGCCGCCGCGCAGGCGAACGCCGACTTCGCCGAGTTGGTGCGCCTCGGGCCGGAGGCGGTTCGAATGCTGTGCGAGCAGCTTGCGACCGCCGAGCCGGGGGAGGCCGCAGGCGTGCAGTACGCGCTGCACGGACTGGCGCAGTACGTCGGGCGGCCGGGCGCCGGGCGCGAACGGAGGATGTTCGCGCGGGCGGTGAGCGCGGCGCTGCCGGGAACCGCCGACCCCCAGGCGAAGAATTTTCTGATCCGTCTGCTGGAGACGATCGGCGGCGACGATGCGGTGGCGGCGCTCGCACCGCTGGCACATGACCCGGCCAGCGGCGACGCCGCCGCCCAGGCACTGGCCGCCATCGGCACGCCGCGCGCCCGCGAGGCGCTGATTGCGGCCCTTGCCACGGCGCCGCCCGACCGGCGCGCAGCCCTCGCGCAGGCGCTGGGTTATACCCGGGCCCCCGCCGCCGCCGACGCGCTGCGACCGCTGGCGACCGACGCCGACAATGCCGTGCGGCGCGCCGCGCTGGCGGCCCTCGCCGACCTTGGCGACCCCGCCGACGCTCCCCTGCTGGCCGCCGCCGTCCCGGACGCCGATGACCCGGCGGCCGACTGGGCGGCGGACAATCAACTGCGCTACGCCCGGCGGCTGGCCGAGGAAGGGCATGACCGGGCGGCGCGGGAAATCTGCGCGCGGTGGCTCGACCCGGTCGGTACGCGACCGATGCAGTTTCGCTGCGCCGCGCTGGCGCTCCTGACGGACATCGAAGGCGCGGCGGCCAATCCGGCGCTGCTCGCCGCGCTGGACGACCCCGACCCCCAGTTCCGCGCGGCGGCGACCTGGCTCGCGCTGGAGCTGAAGGGCGACGCCGTGACGGAAAGCTGGGCCGCCCGCCTGGCAACCACGGCCGACCCGGCGGCGCGGCTCGACGTTCTCGAAATGCTGACCGCCCGCGGCGACCGCGCCGCGCTGCCGGCCGTCCTGGCGCGCATGGAGGATGAGGAGCCCGCCGTGCGGCTGGCGGCGATCACGGCCGCCGGCCGGCTGGGCGGCGCGGAGGCGGCCCCGGCCCTGATCGCGGCGCTGGGCCGGACCGATCGCGCCGAGGCCGAGGCGGCGCGGGCGGCGCTGATCCAGATCCCCGGCGAGGACCACCTGGACGCCCTGGCGCGGGCCTACGCCGATGCGGACGAGCCGACGCGCCGCGGCACGCTGGCGATTCTGGCCCGGCGCGGCGCGACCCAACACGCCGACCTCGCGCGGGCGGCGCTGACCGACGATGCGGCGCCGCTGCGGCTGGCCGCCCTCGACGCGCTGGCCGACCTCGGCTCGGCGGACGATCTCCCGCGCCTGATCGAGCGCTTGATTCAGGCGCCGACGCAGTCGGAGGCCGCGGCGGCGCGCCGCGCGATCGTCGCCTTCGCCCGGCGAACCGGCGCCGAGGCCGACGTGGCGGAACGCCTGCTCCAGGAACTGGACGGCCGCGAACAGGACGGGCAGCCGGTCCTGCTCACGACGCTTGGCAACCTGGGATCGCCGGCGGGGCTGCCGCGGCTGCGCGAAGCGGCGCGCGACGAGCATCCCGCGGTGCGCGACGCCGCCTTGCGCGCGTTGTTCGACTGGCCCGATCCCGCCTGCGTGAAGGACCTTCTGACCGTGATGCGCGAAAACCCCGAACCGAAATACCGCACGCTGGCCGCGCGCGCCCTGGCGCGGCTGGCCGCCACGCCGGATCTCAAAGCGGCCGAGCGGCTCGATCTCTGCCGCAAGGCGCTGGCCGCGATCGAGGACCCCGCCGCCGGGAAACCCTTCCTGGCGCTTCTGGCGGAGATCCCGACCGTTGAGTCGTTCCGCCTGGCGGCGTCGTACCTGGAACACGAAGCGACGAAGGCCGAGGCGGCACTGGCCGTCGCCGAGTTGTCGCCCCGGGTCTGCCAGGAAATTCCCGGCGAAGTCCATGCCGCACTGGCGGGCGCCGCCGATGCCATCGCCGACGAAGGCCTGCGCGAACGCGCACTCACCCTGATGGAGAAGATCGGCGCCGCCGACGCCGTCTCGCTCTTCAACGGACGGGATCTGACCGGCTGGATCGGCGACACCGCCGGCTATGCCGTTGAACGGGGCGTGCTGGTCAGCACCGAATCGGGGAGGAATTTGTTCACCGAGAGGGAATACGGCGATTTCGTGTTGAGTTTCGACTTCCAGCTCTCGCCGGGAGCCAACAACGGGCTCGGCGTCCGCGCCCCGCTCGAGGGCGACGCCGCTTTTGAAGGACTGGAAGTGCAGATCCTGGACGACACCGCGCCGCAATACGCCGAGCTGAAGGAATATCAGTATCACGGCTCGGTCTACGGGATCGTGCCGGCCGAACGCGGGCATCTGAAACCCGTCGGCGAGTGGAATCACGAAGTCGTGATCGCGCGCGGCCGCTGGATCACCGTCTATCTGAATGGCCACCGGATCGTGCATGCCGATCTGGATCAGGCGAGCCGGGAAGGGACGATGGATGGCCGGGAGCACCCCGGCCTGGCGCGCGCGACGGGGCATCTGGGCCTGCTTGGCCATGGCTCGCGCGTGGCCTTTCGCAACCTGTTCCTGCGGGAGCTGACGCCGGGCGAACCCGCGGCCGACGCGTATCCGCACGAAACCGCCGACCTGGGGATCGTGCCGCCGCCGGCGGGATTCACCGCGCTGTTCAACGGCCGGGATCTGACCAACTGGCAGGGGCTGCCCGCCGAACCGAACGACAACCCGCTCCGGCGCGCGGAGTTGTCGCCCGCGGAGCTGGCCGCCGCGCGCCAGGCGGCCGACGCCGAAATGCGCGCGCACTGGACCGTCGCCGACGGCGTGCTGCGGTTCGACGGCAACGGCCGCAGCCTGTGCACCGCGCGCGATTACGGTGATTTCGAGCTGCTCGTCGACTGGAAGATTGAGCCGCTCGGCGACAGCGGGATTTACCTGCGCGGCGTGCCGCAGGTGCAGATCTGGGACAGCAACCAGTGGTTCGGCATCGGCTCGGGCGGGTTATACAACAATCAGGGGCACCCGTCGCGGCCGCTGGTCTGCGCCGATCGGCCCGTCGGCCAGTGGAATACGTTCCGCATCCGGATGGTGGGTGATCGCGTGACGGTCCATCTCAATGGCGTGCGCGTGGTGGACGACGTGGTGCTGGAAAACTATTGGGATCGCAAGCGTCCGCTCTGGCCGCGCGGCCCGATCGAGCTGCAATCGCACGCAACGAAGCTCTGGTTCCGCAACATTTTCATTCGCGAATTGCACTGACTCAGCCGCCGGTTGCGGCCGCGCCGACCGCTCCCCGCGCGGCGTCGGCGCGTGCGCCGTGCACCAGGTCCCAGGCATTCTGGAACAGGATCCGCTCAAGCGAGGCGCGATCCAGCCGCACCGACTCGGCGGCTTCCTTGAAGCCTTTCAAAATCTGATACGCCAGCGGCGGGTAATCCGCTTCGTCCAGGTCGATGCCGTGCATCCGCACGCGGTATGTGCTCTCGGTGGGGAACTCATAGTAGCCGCGCGCCAGCATAATCGGGTTGTCGAAGCCGAAACAGATCCGCTCGTGAGGGATCGACTGCAGCGCGAGGCGGTGCGTGCCGGGATGCACGACGGCCGAGAAGTCATACCACCAGGGATGGCGGCCATCCAGCCGCTCGAGCGCGCGCTCCAGGTAGATCGGATTATAGGCGCGGCCCAGATGGGCGATGATCAACCGCATGGCGGGGTAGTCGGCGGCGAGCTGAAGCAGGTCATCGACATTGCGCGCATCGCCGAAGCGCCCCGGCCGGGAGATGTGCAGCATCACGAGGGCCCGATGCCGCTGGGCGACGCGGCACATCGCCGGGGTCAGGAATTCCGCGATCGCCTCCTCGCCGGGGTGATCGCCGACGACGAAATCGGGATACGGCTTGAAGCCCAGGAAACCGTCGGCCAGCGCCTGTTCGAGGCGTTCCTCTTCGTCTTCCGGCCGCGTCAGAAACAGCACGTTCAGTCGCTCGTGTTGCCGGGAACCTTCCAGCAGCATGGCATTCTGCCGCGCAATGTCCGATTCCTGAACCGGCATCCCGAACGCCAGCGCGTGGACCTGCCGACCGGGCAGCAGCGCCGCGTAGTCCTCGAAGAATTCCTGGACCGTTTGTTGCAACGGCAGCCGCAGCATCCAGTAGCGCGCGAGGCGTTCGGGACTGGGCGCGCGCAGGGTGCCCGGCGGCACCAGGTGCGCGTGAAGGTCGAACAGGCGCCGGGGGAGCCAGTCCTCGAAATGCTGCTCGAAATAAAGCTGATCCGCTTCGCGGCGGCTGTAGGTAGTGGACATGCGCTGGGCGCCTTTCCTGGAGTTTAATGGCCTCTCACACAAAAATCATCTCTTGTTGTCCTCATCCTCGTCCCCGTATTCACCCCCAAATGCTCGCTCGAAACTGCGGCTCTCGACTCTCGTCCCTCGTCCTCGGCTCTCGAAGGCCGGCGATTTTGTCCCCTCGTTGAACCGCGAGTTAATGAGCAACATAATATCTTGATCTGCATCCTGTCGGTTCTCGCGGCTCAGGCCGAGGGAATGGACAGGACTTCGGCCGGCGTGTCGGCCGGTTCGGGCCGTCGGCGGCGCCGATCCATCTCCACGGCGCGCAGATATCGCTCATACAGCGCGTCAAAACGCTCGGCGCGGTCGGCGCGCGGCTCGCAGCGACGCGCGATCGGATAATCCGGCAGCCGCCCGTCGGGCCAGAAGCCAAGGGCGCAGCCGGCCAGAAACGCCGCGCCCAGCGGCGCGGTGTCGCTGTGCCGCATCACGCTGATCGGCAGCCGGCACGCATCGGCGACCCACTGGGGCCACACCCGGCCGCGCGCCCCCCCGCCGGACATCACCAGCCCGCCGGGGTCAACGCCGAGCGAACGCAGACATTCCAGATTGCGGCGCGTCTCGAAGACCACGGCCAGCGCGAACCCGCAGGCGACGTTGGCCGGCGTGTGGGCGGGCTCAAGATCGAGCAGCGCGGCGCGCGCCGCCGGGTCATTATCGGGGCAGACCGCCCCGAACAGATACGGAATGACGATCAGATCCTCGGCCAGATTCTCGTCGCGCAGCAGCCAGTCGTACACCGCGCGGCCCTGCTGCTCCGCCTCAAACCGTTCGGCGCGGCAGAACCGGTCGATCCAGTGGTTCAGCGCGCCGCAGCCGGTATAGGAGGCCAGCGTGGCCCACAGGTCGGGCCAGGCATGGCAGTAGCGGACGGCATTGGACTCGGCCGACGGCGCGGGACGCCGCGTCGGCGCGTAGAGCACCCACGCCGTGCCGGCGGAGAGAAAGACGCTGCCGACCGTCGGCGGACCGGCGCCCAGAACGGCGCAACCTTGATCGTGCCCGCCCAGCACAAGCTGCACATCGTCGCGCAGCCCCCAGCGTTGGCGGAGCTCGGGTCGCAGCGGCCCCACGATCGTGCCGGCCTCGCCGATCTCCGGCAGCTTGTCTTCCAAATCGAAATCGCGGCAAAGCTCCACGTCCCAGCCGCGCTCCCAGACGTTCGCGGTGCTCGAAAACGACGCCACGTTCAGGTCGCAGACCCAACGCCCGGTCAGCCGGTAGATCAGATAGTCCGCCACCTGGCAGAAGCGGCGCGTCCGCGCGATCAGCTCCGGCCGGTGGCGGCGCAGCCAGTGGATCTTCGCCAGGTTGCAGTAGGTGGCGATCGGCTTGCCGGTGCGGGCGGTCCAGTCGTCGCGCAGGCGCTGGAGTTCGCCGGTCGTGGCGGCGGCGCGCGTGTCCATCCAACTGATCGCCGGGGCCAGCGCCCGGCCCGTGTTGTCGCAGCAGATCAGTGTTTCACCCTGGCTGGAGAGCGCCAGCGCGCCCACCCGCCGCAGGTCCATCTGCCGGCCGACCCGCGCCAGGCACTCCTCAAGGCTGGTCCACCACAGCTCGGGATCCTGGGTGACCTGACCGCCGGGGCCCATGTCGAGCGGATAGGTCACCGAACTTTCGGCCAGCCGGGCACCCGCGGCATCGAGCACCAGCAGCTTGAAATTGGTGGTCCCCACATCGATCCCGATGACGGCGTCGGCGGTCATGGTCATATGCGCGTGAATTCCATCT
>MVZB01000036.1 GCA_002068205.1 candidate division BRC1 bacterium ADurb.BinA292 | reverse complement strand
CCGCTTGTGCGGGCCCCCGTCAATTCCTTTGAGTTTCAACCTTGCGGCCGTACTCCCCAGGCGGCGCACTTAATGTGTTGACTGCGGCACGGGAGGGGTCGATACCCCCCACACCTAGTGCGCACCGTTTACAGCGTGGACTACCGGGGTATCTAATCCCGTTTGCTCCCCACGCTTTCGTGCCTCAGCGTCAGTGATGGCCCAGCAGGCCGCCTTCGCCACCGGTGTTCTTCCTGATATCTACACATTCCACCGCTACACCAGGAATTCCGCCTGCCTCTACCATACTCAAGTCGCACAGTTTCCAATGACATCTTCCCGTTGAGCGGTGAAGTTTTCACATCAGACTTGCGCGACCGCCTACGCACCCTTTACGCCCAGTAAATCCGAACAACGCTTGCCCCCTCCGTCTTACCGCGGCTGCTGGCACGGAGTTAGCCGGGGCTTCCTCTGGAGGTACTGTCACTCCCGGATTCACCATCCGGGCATTCATCCCTCCTGACAGCGGTTTACGACCCGAAGGCCTTCAATCCCGCACGCGGCGTCGCTCGTTCAGGGTTTCCCCCATTGACGAAGCCTCTAGACTGCTGCCCCCCGTAGGAGTCTGGGCCGTATCTCAGTCCCAGTGTGGCTGACCATCCTCTCAGACCAGCTACCGATCGTCGCCTTGGTGAGCCGTTACCTCACCAACAAGCTAATCGGGGACGGGCCGATCTCGAAGCGACCGAAGCCTTTAACCAACCAGTCCGGGGACCGGTTGGTCACATGCGGTATTAGCACGAGTTT
Organism: candidate division BRC1 bacterium ADurb.BinA292; assembly: GCA_002068205.1. Taxonomy (GTDB): domain Bacteria; phylum Sumerlaeota; class Sumerlaeia; order MVZB01; family MVZB01; genus MVZB01. The sequence continues at coordinate 18,056 of MVZB01000036.1, read as the reverse complement.
CCCCGTGTTATCCCCCACTTCGAGGCACGTTACCCACCTGTTACTCACCAGTTCGCCGCTTTACTCGGGGGCCGAAGCCCCCTTTCTCGCTCGACTTGCATGCCTAATCCACGCCGCCAGCGTTCGTTCTGAGCCAGGATCAAACTCTCCGATGGAAACCTGTTTCCATCCCGGGCCTTTCGGCCCGGCCGGAGAATTTCAACGAATTGGTCGGCCAGGTTTCCGCCTTCCAATCCGTGTTGCTTGCTTTACTTGGGCACCTGGTTTCTCAAAACCGCAAAGGTTTGCTCCAAGGGCGCCTCGCTTTGCCTGGCGCCCTCTCTATTCAGTTTTCAAAGAACGACCCGAGTCCTGCGACCCCAACGGCGGCTCACTTCCGGCCGCTTCGGGCCCCCGGAATGTCTTTTCCGGTCACCCGCAAAACCCGCATTATACGGCATCGCTCCGCTTTGTCAAGCCCTCAAAATCATCGTCTTGAATGGCTTTCGGAGGATTCTCCGCCTGCGGGCCGCCGCGCTTCCGACCCACGGGTCGTCAGGCACAGCGAGGGGATATCATACGGGAATTCCCTCACTTGTCAACACCCTCTTTGAATGATTTTTTTGATGACGATAAACCTTCTGAAATCAGTAGTCTATGACTGAAACAGGCGCGATTTCAGCACCCGCGGCGGTATTTTTTTTCGCACGTCGACCCTGGGGAAGCTTCCTCGCTTCCTCTTTCTTCGCACCGCTGGCGCGGTTCCCTGTGGACAAAATGGCCGGTTATCGCACGCCGGGGACGAGGGGACGAGAGCCGAGAGCCGAGAACTGATATTTTGGAGGCGCCGGAGGCCGGTCACGAGGACGAGGACGTGAGACGAGGCACGGATTCGAGAATGAGGACGAGAACGATCGGCGATTTCAGGGATACGCGGTCCAGCGGCCGACCGTGGTGGGCGTGGCCTCCAGCAACGGGGCGAAATCGATCAGGCCCCCCATCAGGCTGGCCCCCGCCAGCGCCGCCGTCCAGCGCGAGGTCTCAATGATCCGGTTGCGGATTACCGAGGCCGACATCCCGGGAAATTCCGCCATCATCAGCGCGACCGCGCCGGTCACCCGCGGCGTGGCGAATGACGTCCCCATCGCGCGGTAATACCCCGCGTAGGGATCGGTCGTCAGCACGTCGCTCCCCTGGGCCGCCACCTCCACGCTCGAACCGTAATTGGAGAAACTGGCCAGTTCCCCGGTCAGGTTCACCGCCGCGACCGAAATGATATTGTCCAGGCCATAGCTGCCCGGATAGAACGGTTCCTCGTCGTTATTGTGGCCGCCATTGCCCGCGCCGCAGACCGCCATGATGCCCCGGGCCTGGACGACCCTAAAGGCCTCGTAGAGCGCCTCATTGTCCTCGCCCGACCCCCAACTGGCGTTGATGATCCGCACCTCGGGGATCCCCAGCACGTAGTCGAGCGCGGCCAGCAGAATTTCGGAGCTGGTTTCCTGGTCGCTGAACGCGCGCACCGGCAGCATCTGGATCCGCCAGCAGGTGCCCGCGACGCCGATCCCGTTGTCGCCGCGCGCGCCGAGCACGCCGGCGACCCGCGTTCCGTGAAACAACGAGTCGCTCAGCTCGGGGTTGTCATCGACCGCGTTCCAGCCATGAAGGTCGTCGACGTAGCCATTGCCGTCGTCGTCCACGCCCGGCTCGCCGTTCGCCTCGGCCTGGTTGGTCCACAGGTTGGGGCTCAGATCCTCATGCGTGATCTGCATCCCGCTGTCGATGATCGCCACCACCACGTTTTCGGCCGAGTTGCGGATCCCCCAGGCCGCCTGCACATGCATGTCGCCGTCGGCGGCCAACTCGCCCAGCGGATTGAGGTCGGCTTGCTGGTCGTAGAGCGGGTCGTTGGGCGGAGCGAGCAGGTGGTAGCGGGTGTTGGGGGCGACGCGCAAGCCGCTGGCTCGGGCCTTCTGGGTGAACCGCGCCTCCGCCTCCTCCGCGCCGCGGAAATACGCCCAGGAGAAGTGGCGGTAGGTGCGCGCCGGCTGAAGGCCCGCGGCTTTGGCGGCGTCGGCGGCCCCCTTGACCGACAGGTCGATCAGCCAGCCCTCGGCGTTCGCGCGGAGCGCCGGGCCGAGCAGGCAGACGAGCAGCAGAGGGCGGACCAGCAGACGCACCCAAAGGCGGGATCCAGATTGAACCATTATCACTCCATGATGGCCGAACGGCCAGCGGGCCTGCCGGGAGGGCCGCTGTGAGTATAGGAGTTCCCGCTCATTTTGTCACGTGAGCGATGCGCCGGCGCCCCGCTCACGCGGCGGGCGGGGGCGGGGCGCCGGGCGCCCCCACCGCCCCGGTCTTGAGCGGCTTGAGCAGTTTCAGATTGAGCATTTCGACCACGAGTGAAAAACCCATCGCGAAGTATATGTATTTCTTGTCGATGTGATGGTGCAGCCCCTCCAGCAGCAGCATCACGCCGATCAGCAGCATGAAGCTCAACGCCAGCATCTTGATCGTCGGGTGATGATGGATGAAGCGCGAGACCGGCCCGGCGAACAGCATCATCAACCCCACCGACAGCACCACGGCCACGACCATGATGCTGATGTGATCCACCATCCCGACGGCAGTGATCACCGAATCGAGGGAAAAGATCAGGTCCATGGCCATAATGGTCGCCAGCGCGCCGCCGATCGAGGCGCCGGCCCCCTTGCCCGGCCCCGCCGCGTGCTCCTCCTCCCCCTCCAGGTTGCGGTGGACCTCGAACGTGGCCTTGCCCATCAGGAACAGGCCCCCGAGCAGCAGGATCAGATCCTTGCCGGAGACCGACTGTTCGGCCACGGTAAAGACCGGCGCGGTCAGGCGCATGACCCAACTGATCGAGAACAGCAGCGCGATGCGCATGACCATCGCCAGCGCCAGGCCCGTGCGGCGGGTGAAATTCTGGCGGTCGGCCGGGACGCGGCCGGCCACGATCGCGATCAGCACAATATTGTCGATACCCAGGACCAGCTCAAGCGCGACGAGCGTGAGCAGCGCGATCAGGTTTTCCGGCGCGAGGAAGATCTCAAGCATGGCGATTTTTCGCTGTCGCGAGGATTCAGCCCGGGCTGTGCAGCCCGGGAGCGCCCCCGGCAAGCGGGGGACGGCGGGATCCGGCGCGCCGCGCGCGCCGTCTCATGCGTTCGACTCGCTCACCTTAGCCCAATTCGACGGACGCCCGAAAGCGGTTTGAACCAGGATCGGGCCGCCGCCTCCAGCTGGCGGGGCAGGGGAGGAGCTGCCCATGACCGGGGGGGCACCCCAGAGACAATAAATGCGGGGCCATCATCGTTCGGCTTGCCGCTCAGTTTTCAGTTGAATTCCACTTGGCGATTGCCCGAAGGTAATTGGTTTGCCGGTCCGCCCGCCTGCCGCGGATCCGCTCAGTCTCCGACCGGCCGGGCAGTTCCGGAGTGGTCGGCCAGAACGTCTCAACCATGGCCAAAAAGAACGAAGAGCCCCAGAACGATTGGGATCAGATCGAGATCGGCGATCAGGTCAAACATCCGAAATGGGGCGTCGGGACCGTGCTCTTCCGGTCGGGGATGGGGGACCAGGCCAAGGCGATCGTCGTCTTTCCGGAAGAGGGGCAGAAGAAGCTGATGTTGAAGTACGCCAAGGTGAAGAAGGTTGGTTCAACATCACTTAAGTCGGTCGAGAAGCTGCGCGCCGAGGCCGCCGAGCCCAAGAAGGCGAAAAAGGCCCGCCCCGTCCGCGCCAAAGCGACTGATCTGGCCGGCCTGCCCCCGGACGATGAGGCCGAAGTCGGGCTCGACCTGGAGGAAGTCGAAGACCTCGGCGACGAGGATCTCAAGCTGGAGGATGAGGAGGAAGTCCCCGGCTTCGACGAGGATGATGAAGCGGACTTCCAGGGCGCGAGCGCGGGCGACGAGGACGAGCTGTGAGCGACTTCACGCGCGATGAGATCCACCGCCTGGCGCTCCTCGCGCGCCTGGAGTTCACCGACGAGCAGGCCGACGCCTTCGCCCAGCAACTGACGCAGATCCTCCATTATGTCGAAACGCTCAACGGGCTCGATACAACTGGCGTCGAGCCCACGTCGCATGCCCTGGCGCTCCACAGCGTCATGCGCGACGACGAACCGCGGCCTTCGCTCTCCAACGCCGAGGCGCTGGCCAACGCCCCCGAACAGGAAGCCGGCTGCTTCCGCGTGCCGCCGATCATCCAGGAGCTCTGAACCTTCCGGTCCCTCGCGGCGGCAACGGACCGGGCTGGATCCTCATGACCGACGCTCCCGCCTACGCCACCCTGAAGGAACTCCAACGCTCGCTCGAAGCGGGCGAATGCTCCAGCCGTGAGTTGACCCAGGCCCTGCTCGACCGGATCGAGGCGCTCGACGGCAAGCTCGGCGCCTTCCTGCGCGTCACCCCCGACGAAGCGCTCCAGCAGGCCGATGCGGCCGACGCGGCGCGCCGCCAGGGGCGCCGCTCGCCGCTGCTCGGCATTCCCCTCGGCCTGAAGGACATCCTCTGCACGCGGGGGGTCGCGACGACCTGCGCCTCGCGGATCCTGCGCGATTTCATCCCCCCCTACGACGCAACGGCCGTGGCGCGGCTGCGGCAGGCCGGCGCGGTTTTCCTCGGCAAGCTCAACATGGACGAGTTTGCGATGGGCTCCAGTTGCGAGTTCTCCGCCTGGCAGCCGACGCGCAACCCCTGGGACCCGACGCGCATCCCCGGCGGCAGCTCGGGCGGCTCGGCAGCGGCCGTCGCCGCCGGCTTCTGCCCCGCCACGCTCGGCACCGACACCGGCGGCTCGATCCGCCAGCCGGCGGCCCTTTGCGGCGTCGTCGGCCTGAAGCCGACCTACGGCCGCGTCTCGCGCTACGGCCTGATCGCCTTCGCCTCATCGCTCGACCAGATCGGCCCGTTCGCCCGCACCGTCGAGGATTGCGCGCTGCTGCTCAACGCGATCGCCGCGCAGGACCCGCTCGATTCCACCTCCGCGCCGGTGGCGACGTCTGACTATACCGAATGCCTGGGCCGCGAGATTCGCGGTCTGCGCGTCGGCCTGCCGCGCGAATACTTCATCGACGGGATGGAGCCGGCGGTCGAGGCGGCCGTGCGCCGGGCCGTCGCGGATCTGGCCGCTCAGGGCGCCGAAATCGTCGAGATCAGTCTGCCGCACACCGAATATGCCGTCGCCGTCTATTACATCTGCGCCACGGCCGAGGCGTCGAGCAACCTGGCCCGCTATGATGGGGCGCACTACGGCTACCGGGCCGCCGGGACCCGGAACATCATCGAGATGTACAGCCGCTCGCGGACCGAAGGGTTCGGCGAGGAGGTGAAGCGGCGGATCATGCTGGGGACCTACGTCCTGTCGGCGGGGTTCTACGACGCCTACTACAGCAAGGCGCTCAAGGTGCGCACGCTGATCACCCGCGACTTCGCAGAAGCGTTCCGCCAGGTCGACGTGATCGCCACGCCGACCACGCCGGGCGTGGCCTTCCGCATCGGCGAGAAGCTCGACGACCCGCTGCAGATGTACCTGAGCGACATCTTCACGATCTCGGCCAATCTGGCCGGCATCCCCGGCCTGTCGCTCCCCTGCGGGTTCACGGCCGAAGGCCTGCCGATCGGCTTGCAGCTCCTGGCACCCGCCTTTGAGGAGGCGCGCCTGTTGCAGGTCGCTCACGCCTACGAGCAATCGCACGACTGGTGGCGCCGCCGCCCCGAACTGGCCTGAGCCGGGAGAGCTTCATCTTTGGCGGTCGCCGGCGTCACCCTGAAAGACTGAACCGCCAGCTTGATGTCCGTTACGGCTCTTATGTCCCTTATGCCCCTGTAGAATCCTGGGTCGAACAACCCGGTGGCCGGGATCAACGCGAACGCGGCGGAACTCAATCACCCCGATTGGAGCTTTCGAAAAGCAAGGAGCCGGAATCATGCGCACGATCGTTCTGCTGTGTGTCGCCGCTCTGTTGACCGGTTGTCCGGAGGAGGACCCGAAGATGCAACCCGTGGAAGACCATCCGCCGACGGAAACCCCCCGCGACGCCTCCACGGCCCCGGCGACGAACGACGCCGCGAACGCGGACGCTACGGATCCCGCCCGCACGCCGATCCCAATCGACCCGGTCACGGCCGATCAGATCGAGATCCGCGAGGACCAGAAAATCGCCTACCTGCTCGATCAGATCGAGCGCTCCGGCCTGACCTTCATCGCCGGGGACTTGGAATACGACGCGGCCGGGATGGCTCAGCTCGCGCGCAAGCGGCTCTCGCAACAGGAGGAGCGCGCCTGGGCGGCGCGCGAGTTCGTCGATGAGATCGGCGGCCGCTCGCCCGACGGCCACGATTTCCAGGTCCGCTTCCCCGACGGCCGGACGCTCTCCGCCCGGGACTGGTTGAACGGGCAGTTGCAGGACCTCATGATGCAGCACCGTCCTCAATGACGGTCGACCACGAGCGGGAGCGATGATCGATGACGGCGTTTGAGACGGTGATCGGTTTTGAAATCCACACGGAGCTCTTGACGCGCTCGAAGGTCTGGTGCGGCTGCTCGACCCAGTTTGGCCAGCCGCCCAACACGCAGGTCTGCCCGATCTGCCTGGGTCTGCCCGGCTCGCTGCCGGTGCTCAACCGCCGCGCCCTGGAACTGGCGCTGCGCGCCTGCGTGGCGCTCAACTGCCGGATCGCCCCCGTCATTCAGTTCGAACGCAAAAACTACTATTACCCCGACCTGCCCAAGAACTACCAGATCAGCCAACTACGGAAGAACCTGGGCGAGGCCGGATGGCTCGAGTTCCAGGTCGGTGACGAGACCCGGCGCGTCCGGATCAACAACGTTCACCTCGAGGAAGACGCCGGCAAGAACATCCATCCCGAGACCCCCGGCGCCGATTACTCGCTGGTCGACCTGAACCGCGCCGGCACGCCGTTGCTGGAGATCGTGACCGAACCGGACCTGCGCTCGGCGGCCGAGGCGGCGGCGTTCATGAATGCGATGAAGAGCCTGCTGGAGTACCTCGAAGTCAGCGACTGCAACATGCACGAGGGGCGCCTCCGCTTCGAGCTGAACATTTCGCAGCGGCGGGCGGGCGAGGAGCGCCTCGGCACGAAGGTCGAGGTCAAAAACCTCAATTCCATGAAAACGGTTCTGCGCTGCATCGACGCCGAGGAGGATCGCCAGCGCGATCTGCTCGAGTCGGGCGAGTCCGTCATCCAGGAAACGCGCCTGTGGGATGAGCCGAGCGGCCGGACGCGCGCGATGCGCTCGAAGGAAGTGGCGCACGATTACCGCTACTTCCCCGACCCCGATCTGGTGGAGATCCATGTGGACGAGGCGTGGGTCGGCCGCGTCCGGGCCGAACTGCCCGAATTGCCCGACGCGCGCCGGCGCCGGTTCGTGGAGCAATACGGCCTGACCGATTACAGCGCCGGCGTCCTGACCGCCCGCAAGCCGGTGGCCGAATACTTCGAATCGGCGCTGCGGAGCCACGCCAACCCGGTCGGCATCGGCAACTGGGTGATCAATGAAGTGCTCCGCTGGCTGGGCGAGGACCCCGACCGCGAGCTGGCCGACTATCCGGTCGCGGCGCACGACCTGGCGGTGCTGGTCCGCATGATCGACGAGGCGACCATCAGCGGCAAGATCGCCAAGGAGGTCTACAAGGCGATGATGGCCGGCGAGGGCGCCCCCGAGGCGATCGTCAAGGCGCACGGCCTGGTGCAGATCACCGACACCAGCGAGATTGAGCCGATCGTCGCGCGCGTGGTGGCCGAAAACCCCGATACGGTGGCGAAAATCCGCGCCGGCAAGGACAAGGCGATCATGGCGCTCGTCGGCCAGGTGATGAAGGAGACGCGCGGCAAGGCCAACCCGCAGACGGTCAACGAACTGATCCGAAGCAGGATCGACGAGATGGTCTGACTCGCCCCTCACCCGAGAGTCGTCTCTCGTCTTCGTTTCTCGCCCTCGTCCCCTGGGATCGCTCCCAAAGGTCCTTTCCAGAATTCGGCTCTCGGCTCTCGTCTCTCGTCCTCGGCTTTCGAAACCCGCTCTTTCGTTCCTTCCAACGGTTTCCCCTGCAAACTTCCCCATGAACTCCGTGAACTCTGATGCTCATCGTCCGGTTCGCGCCCCGGCCGGCCCGCTCCCATCCCCGCCGGGCGGCGAATCCTTGCGCGCGCGGGGCATTGGTCCTTACAATTAGGTTGGTTCGCCTCCGCCGGGCGCGGCGCGGGCCCATCTCACCCGTGCATTCGCCGGCGCGCCGCCGCCGCTTTTCATGACCGCTTCTCCGCACAAGCCCGATCCCGCGGCCAGCCGCCGTTGCCTGTTTCAGTCCGGACTGCTCCTGTTCACCCTGCTGCTGATCACGCTGGGGCTGTGGCAGGCATCCAACCGCTTCGTCGGCGAGCGGCAGGAGGACGCCTTGCGCCAGCGCGGCCTGCCGATCATCCAGGAATTCGACCATTTCATGTCGGAGCGGGTCAACGCGCTGCGCCAGGTGGCGAACTTCTACGCCTACTCCAGCGAGGTGCGCGCCGAGGAGTTCCTCGGCTTCACCTCGTCGGTCATGTCCGAGGCGCCGGGCATCGTCGCGATCCTGAGCACCGACCGCGAAGGGATCCCGATCTGGGCCTCCCCCCCCGACGCCCTGACGCCGGGCGACATCAACTGGCTGACGGCCGATCCGAAGCTCACCCAGGCGCTCGACCGGGCGCGGCTCAGCCTGCAGCCGGCGGCCACCGAATTGCTCGATCTGCCCGAGTATGGCGAATGGTTCCTCGTCGCCGCCCCCGTCATCACCCGCGGCCAGCATCTCGGCTTCATCGTCGGCATCTTCCAATACCAGCGCCTGATGCAGTATCTGTTGCGTCCGGACCTGTTTCAGGACTATCGCATCAGCATCTTCCACGCGAACCGTCCCGTCCACACCGCCTTCACGCCCCACGGCGTCATCCGGGCCAACGAGGATGCGCCCGGCGCCGTCAGCCAGACGCGCAACCTGGCCGGCCAGCCGCTGGAAATCATCGTCGAGCCGACCGCCTCGCGTCGGTTCGCCGAATTGAACATCACCTCGCTGATCATCGTTTCGCTCGGCGTGGTCCTCTCGCTCCTGCTCAGCTTCCTGTTCCACCGCTGGCAGTGGCGCACGCTTAAGCTTCAGTCCGAAGCCGCCGAGCGCCTCAACCGGTTGGAACGGACCGGCCTGGACCTGGCCGAGGTCCGCGGCGAGCTGGAACTGATCCTCAACAGCGTGGATGAGGGCATCATCTTCTACAACGCCCAGTTGGAGCCGGTTCAGGCCAACCCGTCGTTCCTGGCCATGTTCAATATGACCGAGCGCGGGCGCTACATGTCGCGCGGCGGCACGCACCACGAGCACATGATCCAGTTCCTCGGCTCGGAGTCCAAATACTGGGCATTGTTTGAGAATCTGCGCCGCAATCCGGGTCAGACCTACGCCGACGAACTTGAAGTCCCCGCGCGCGTCGAAGGCCGCGTCAACCGCACCTACGTCCGCCGCGCCACGCTGATCCACGCCACCGACGGCCGGCAACGCGGCGTCCTCGCCATCTACAAGGACGTCACCTCGCTGGTGGCGATGGACCGCGTCAAGGATGAGTTCCTCTCCAACGTCACCCATGAGCTGCGCTCCCCGCTCGCCTCGATCAAGGGCTTCGCCGAGACGCTGCGGCGCGATCAGGCGATGCCCGCCGAAACCCGCGATGAATTCCTCTCGATCATTTACGAGGAGTCGACCCGCCTCCAGGATCTGATCGAGGAATTGCTCGACCTGCGCCGGCTCGAGGCGCGCGGCGTCACCCTTAACCCCGTCGCCTTCGACTTCCGCATCCTCGTCGACGATGTCATCCGCTCGATGCGCTCGGTCTTCTTCTCCAAGAAGGTGGCGGCGACGGTGGAGTGGACCGGTCGCAGCGAGGGGATGCTCCGCGGCGACGTCCCCCAGCTGACCCGCGCGCTGCGCAACCTGCTGGTCAACGCCGTCAAGTACTCCCCCGAGGGGGGGCGGATCTCCGTTCGCGGTCATCTCGGCACGCAGCAGGTCTGGGTCGAGATCCAGGATCAGGGGGTCGGCATCGCCGAAGCCGATCTGCCGCACATCTTCGACAAGTTCTACCGCGGGATGGGCCGCGGGCGGCAGAAAGGGACCGGCCTGGGGCTGGCGATCGTCAAACACACGATCGAGCTTCATGGCGGCCACTTAGGCGTCCGCAGCGAGGTCGGCGCCGGGACGACGTTCCGCATCGAGCTGCCGCGGCAGTTTTCCCCGCCCGTGACGGCGAAGATCGTGGGGGCCGGCGCCGAGATGGATGCCGTCGGCCTGTGACGCCCGCCCGCCCGCGCCGGGAGGAGCGGCGGATGCCGCCGCCGGCGAGCCATTCCAACAGGGGGGAGCCGCGCCCGATGGATCCCATGCACCCCGCGCCGCCGACGTGGGACGAGCTGCTCGGCCAGACGCTGCTGGGCATCGACTATGGCAGCCGGCGCATCGGCGTCGCCATCAAACCGGCCGGCCAGGACTGGGTTCTGCCCAAGACCGTGATCCAGGTCGAAAGCGAACCGGCCGCGGCCGCCGCCCTGCAGGAGCTGATCGCCCGCGAGAAGGCCGAGGGGGTCGTCGTCGGCCTGCCGGAGCATCCCGACACGCGCCAGGCGCGCGACGTAAAGCGCTTCTGCCGCCGCGTCCGCCGCGACCTGACCGGTGTACGCTGGTTTTTCGTCGACGAGCGCTTCACCACCGAGGCCGCCCATTCGATAAGTATCGATAGGCCGCGTCGCCGCCCGTCCGACGACCTCGCCGCCACTTTGATCCTGGAGACCTTTCTGCAGCGATGCCGCTGACCTTCCCCGCTTCCGCGCCGCCGCTGCTGTTTCTCAGTCCGCGCGTTCCCTGGCCGCTCAACACCGGCGCCAAGATCCGCACGCACGCCTTGCTGCGCGCGCTGTGCGAGGCGTTTCCCGTGCACTACGCCGGTTTTCTGCAACCCGACCTCAATGCGGACGAAGCGCGGCGCCGCCTCGGCGCCTGCGAAACCATCAAGCTTTACCCCGAGCAGGGGATCTCCCTCCGCGGCAAGGCCTGGCTCGCCTGCCGCGCCCTCGCCGACTCGCGCCCGGTCAACATCCTGAAATATGACCATGGGGGCTTGCGCGACTACGTCTCGCTGTGGATTCAGGAGAATCCCGCCGGGCTCGTCCACGCCGATCATCTCCACATGGCCGCGTGTCTGGGCGATGCGTCGCCGGTCGCCTGCGTGATCGATGAACACAACGTCGAAAGCGTGATCCTGGAGCGGATGGCCTCCAGCTATCACCGCCGCGGCCTGCGTCCGTGGCTGCGGCGCCAGGCGCGCCGGATGGCCGACTTCGAGGCGCGGACGATCGCCCGCCGCGCCCAGGCGCTCGCCGTCTCGCCCGAGGACGCGGCGCGCCTGGAAGCCCTGGCCCCCGGCGCCCGCGTCACGGTCGTCCCCAACGGCGTCGATCTCGACTACTTCACGCCCCCGCCGCCGGACAACCGCCGCATCGCGGGCCGGCTTGTGTTCACCGGATCGATGGACTGGCTGCCCAATCAGGACGCCGTCATGCATTTCCTCGATTCGATCTGGCCCCGGCTGCCCCGCACGCCCGGCCAGCCGCCATGGCAGTTCGACGTCGTCGGCCGGTCCCCCTCGGCCGGCCTGCGCGCCCGGAGCGACGCGGCGATTCGCGTCACCGGCGCCGTTCCGGACATTCGCCCCTTCCTCCACGAAGCGATGATGCTGGTCGTCCCGCTGCGGATCGGCGGCGGCAGCCGGCTGAAGATCCTCGAGGCATTTGCCGCCGGATTGCCGGTCGTTTCAAGCCGCGTCGGCTGCGAGGGGCTCGAGGTGGAGGACGGCCGCCATCTGCTGATCGCCGACGAGCCGGAGGCCTTTGCCGCGGCGATTGCCCGGCTGCACGGCGACGAGGCGCTGCGCCATGAACTGGCCGCGGCCGGCCGGCGCCTGGCGCAGTTGCGCTACGACTGGCGGACCATCGGCCGCGATCTCGTGCAGACCTATCAGAATCTGATTTCAGCGGAGTTGGCCGCCACCCCGACCCCCGTCGAAGCCGGAACCGCAGGTTGACTTTTTCTTGATGCATAAAGTAAAATTCACCATGAAACTGGGCCGGGGCGCTGGAGAGACCTCCGTCGTTCGGCTTTCCCAGTCGGCGGCCCGTTTTCTTCAGCACCTCCGTGTCCCGCACTTCGGAATGATCGCGAGTCCCGCCGGGTCTGTCGCCGGAGGGAAACTGCGCGATGGCGTCGGCGTTTGCCCGCTGCGGCGACGCTGAATTCCGTAATCCGAGTCAGAGGCATTGACCATGGCCGATCCGAAACCCAATGGCCCCAGGCAATCCAACGGCAAGAAGCCGGTCGCGCCCGCCGGCGAAGCCGCCGATCGGCGCCCCGGCGATGGCAAGAGTCTCGTCACGACTCAGCGCGGCGTTCAGAAAAAGGGAACCGACGACGAGATCAAGAAATGGATCAAGGCGGTCCAGGGGGGCAAGGAAGCCGCCACCCGCTCGCGCCAGGAATTGGTCAGCACCGATCTGCTCCAGACCGAGGGCGACATCCTCGATGCCATCGCCGCCGACACCGGGATGGCCAAGGTGGTCCTCTCGCAGGTCAATTTCACCCCCGAACTGATCGCCCAGGTCCCGGCCGAAGTCGTCCGCAAATACAATGTCATCCCGGTCGACTACAATGATCGCGAGATCTGGCTGGCCATCTCCGACCCGCACAATATCCAGGCGCTCGACGACCTGAGCCATGTCCTTGGCCGCAAGGTCCACGGCCGGGTGGCGCGCGAGGACGATATCGAGCGGGCGATCCGCGCTTACTACAGCAAGGACGAATATCGCCAGCTCTACGACAAACTGGCCGAGAGCGACGATCCCGGCTCGCTCGATCAGCGCTACGACGAGCTGGAGCTGGGCACCGAGGCCGCGGCCGAAATCAACCAGCCGCCCGTCGTCAAATATGTCGACCTCATCTTCAAGCAGGCCGTTCACGAGCGCGCCAGCGACATCCACATCGAACCGACCCGCGTCGGTGTGACCATCCGCTTCCGCATCGACGGCGTGCTGCACGAGGTCCCCAGTCCGCCGCGCAAGTGGCAGAACGCGATCATCTCGCGCCTGAAGGTCCTTTCGGGCATGGATCTGGCCGAAAAGCGCGTCCCGCTGGACGGCCGCATCCGCCTCAACATGCCGGAAAAGAAGCTCGACCTGCGCGTCTCGAGCCTGCCGACCATCTTCGGCGAATCGATCGTCATGCGTCTGCTCGATCAATCCTCGGTCATGATGGGCCTGGAGGACGTCGGCTTCCTGCCCAGCACCGTCAAGACTTTCAAGAAGCTGATCCGCGAACCCAACGGCGTCATCCTGATGACCGGGCCGACCGGCTCGGGCAAGACGACGACGCTCTACGCCGCGCTGGGCGTGCTCAACACCCCGGAGAACAAGCTGGTCACGCTTGAGGACCCGGTCGAATACCAGATCCCCGGCATCAATCAGGTCCAGATCAACCATGAGATCGGGCTGGACTTCGCCTACGGGCTGCGCTCGTTGCTGCGCCAGTCGCCCGACATCATCCTGGTCGGCGAGATCCGCGACCTGGAAACCGCCGAAAACGCGATCCGCGCGGCGCTGACCGGTCACCTCGTCTTCTCGACGCTCCATACCAACGACGCGCCCAGTTCGACCATTCGACTGATCGACATGGGCGTCAAGCCGTACCTCGTGGCCAGTTCGTTGCAGGCGGCCATCGCCCAGCGCCTCGTGCGCCGCATCTGCGGCGCCTGCAAGGAGCCCTACGCCTTCGATCCGGAGGTCGTCCGCGACCTGGGCTACGAAGCCGAACTGGAGGAGGGCAATCTGGAGCTGTTTCACGGGGCCGGCTGCGAACGGTGCAGCCAGAGCGGCTACCGCGGCCGGACGGCGATCCACGAGATCATGGTGATGGATTCGGATCTGCGCCGCCGGGTCATCCGCAGCGAACCCGCCTCGCGCCTCAAGAAAGCCGCGGTCGCCAAGGGCATGCTGACCCTGCGCGACGACGGCTGGACCAAGGCCAAGCTGGGCATCACCACCCCCGAGGAGGTCCTGCGGATCACCGCCGCCGACTGACGCCCGTCGGCTCCCCGGGGGCTCCCACCGCACGACAGCATCTGGAACAGGACGCAGCGATGGATATCAACGAAATGCTCAAGATCGTGGTCGACCGCGACGCCGCCGACCTGCACCTGCGCGTGGGCAAGCCCCCCGTCATCCGGCTTCATGGCGAGTTCGAACCGCTTGATCCCCAGCCCCTGACCGCCGACGACACCGAACGCCTGATGAAGGAGATCACGCCCCCCCGCTTCCAGCAGCAGATTCAGGAGCAGGGCAGCGCCGACTTCGCCTACGCCTTCAGCGAGCAGGCCCGCTTCCGTACCAATGTCTTCCGCACGATGGGCAATATCGGCATCGTCATGCGGTTGATCCCGACCCGCATCTTCACCTTCGATCAGCTCGGCCTGCCCAAAGCTTCGATCATGCCGGTACTGCAGGCCCACCGCGGCATGGTGATCGTCACCGGCCCCACCGGTTCGGGCAAGACCACCTCGCTGGCGACGATGATCGACTGGATCAACATCAACCGCAGCGTTCATATCATCACCATCGAGGACCCGATCGAGTACACCCATCCGCATAAGCGGGCCATCGTTTCCCACCGCGAGCTGCACATCGACACGCCGTCGTTCGCCAATGCCCTGCGCGGTGCCCTGCGCCAGGACCCCGACGTCATTCTCGTCGGCGAAATGCGCGACCTGGAGACGATGGAGGCGGCCATCACCGCCGCCGAGACCGGCCACCTCGTCTTCGGTACCCTGCACACGATCGGCGCCGCCACCACCGTCGACCGCATCATCGACCAGTTCCCCGCCAACCAGCAGGAGCAGATCCGCTCGGTTCTCTCGGTCGCGCTCTCCAGCGTCATTTCGCAGACGCTGCTGCCGCGCGCCTCGGGCAAGGGGCGCGTCGCCGCGTTCGAGATCATGCACAACATCGCCGCCGTCGCCAACCTGATCCGCGAAGCCAAGACCAACCGCCTGACCTCCGTCATTCAGACCAGCGCCAAGCTCGGCATGATCACGCTCGACGACTATCTGCTGCGCCTGTATCGCAAGGGGATCATTTCGGGTGAGGTCTGCCTGGAACGGGCGCAGAACTACGATGAAATGCGCCGCAACCTGATGGGCGAGGGGATCGGCGGCGCCGACGCCGGCGATGCCAAGATGGAGGCCGCCGGCGCGACCCAGGCCCCCGTGGAGGAATATTGAGCCAGCCCGCGTTGCCGGCGCACGCCGCGCGGCCAACCCTGGAGCATCGGAAGAAGACCATGGGAAAAAAGCTGTTCAAGCTCTTCAAGGATCCCGCCGCCAAGCCCGACGGCCCGGCCAAAGCCGGCGTCGTCGTGCCCCGCGGCGAGGAGGCCAGCGCCACCGGCAGCCGCATGCGCGATCTGATCCGCTCCCATTACTCGCCGGAGCAGGTCGCCCTGCTCAAGAACCTCATCGATTCGCGCGAAGGCGCCGCCAAATACAGCGATTCGCCGATCCTCGTCCAGGATGTCATCGATCCCGGCGCCGACATGCTCAAGATCGTCTCCGAGGAGCACGGTCTGCGCATGATCGATCTGAAGCGCTACCCGCGCGCCGATTATCGCCTGCGCGGCCTGATCCCCGCCGAGCGCGCCAAGGCCCTGCGCGTCATCCCCGTCGAGGAAAAAGAGGATGGGACGGTCGTTGTCGCCATCGCCGACCCCTCCAACCCGACCGTCGGCGATGACCTGCGCCTCATCCTCGGCCGCGACGTCGAAACCGTCATCGCCGACGAATCCGAAATCGACGAGCGCATCGAACAATACTATGGCATGGGCGATGAGTCGCTCGAGGACATCATCAGCCAGCAGGAGACCGAGACGGTCGACGAGGACGTCATCACGACGGCGGAAAACGCCATCGACCTGACCGATCCCGAATCGCTCGGCGGCGATCAGCCGATCGTCCAGTTGGTCAACCTGCTGCTGCTGCGCGCCATCGAGGACCGCGCCAGCGACATCCACATCGAACCGTTTCCCACGTTCATCCGCGTCCGCTACCGCGTCGACGGCGTCCTGCGCGAGATGCCCTCGCCCCCGCGCTCCCAGTTGGTCGCCATCGTCTCGCGCATCAAGGTCATGGCCAACCTTAACATCTCGGAGACCCGCAAGCCGCAGGACGGCCGCATCAAGCTGCTCGCCGACGGCCGCGAGATCGACATGCGGATCAGTTGCATGCCGACCGTCCACGGCGAGGCCGTCGTGATGCGCGTGCTCGACAAGAGCATGATGATGATCGGCATCAGCCAGATCGGCATGATGGGCGACGTGCTGGATAAGTTCAAGAAACTGATCCGCCGCCCCAACGGCATCCTGCTCGTCACCGGCCCCACCGGCTCGGGCAAGACGACGACGCTCTACGCCGCCCTGGCCGAGGTGCGCGATCCCGGCGAGAAGCTGATCACGACCGAAGACCCGGTCGAGTACGAGATGGACGGCATCCAGCAGGTCAACATCAACGAAAGCGTCGGCCTGACCTTCGCCCGCTGTTTGCGCGCGATTCTGCGCCAGGACCCCGACACCGTCCTCGTCGGCGAAATCCGCGACGTCGAGACCGCCCAGATCGCCGTCCAGGCCGCGCTGACCGGTCACCTCGTCTTCTCCACGCTGCACACCAACTCGGCCGCCGCCACCGTGACGCGTCTGCTCGACATGGGCGTCGAGCCGTTCCTGATCACCTCGGCGGTGGAAGGGGTTATCGGCCAGCGTCTCGTCCGGACGATCTGCCAGTCGTGCAAGACCGAAGTCGAACCCGATGAGGACGAACTGGCCGATTTCGGGCTGACGCTCAAGGAGGTGCGCGACGAGGGGATCCGCTTCTTCCGCGGCCAGGGGTGCGAGGAATGCAATCACACCGGCTACCACGGCCGGCTCGGCATTTTCGAGCTGATGGAATTCACCGACGAGGTGCGCGAGCTGGTGCTCGAGCGCGCCACCACCGACGAGATCCACGAACTGGCGGTGCGCCAGGGGATGATCACCATGCGCCAGGATGGCTGGGCCAAGGTCACGATGGGCCTGACGACGATGAGCGAAGTCTTGCGCCAGACCCCCGCCGAGGTCATCACGACGGCCAAGTCCAGCTCGATCCTGGTGGAGCGCGAAGGCGAGGGCCCGGTCGAAGGGCGCGAGGCTTTGCCCAGTCCCCAGGAAGCCCTGCCGACCCCGAACGAGGCCCTCCCCGCGCCGGGCAAGCCGAAGCTCAGCGCCAAGTCGATGATCGTCGAGAACGAGGAAGCCGCCAGCGCCAACGCGAAGAACAAGTAGCGCGCCGGATGATCGCGCCCGAATTCTTTTATCTCCCCAATGCTTCCCGGTAGGCTTTCTCCAGCTCTTCGCTGAAGGCGACGAAGATCACCTTCGCGGGCAGCGCGTGCCGTTTCAGCCAGTCGCGGGTCTCCCGCACCGCCAGTCGGCAGGCCGCCTCGACCGGATAGCCGTAGGCGCCGCAACTGATCGCGGGGAACGCCACCGTCCCGAGCCCGTGGCGTTCGGCCAGCGCCAGGCTGTTGCGGTAACAGCTCGCCAGGAGATCCGCCTCGCCGCGGTTGCCGCTGCGCCAGACCGGCCCCACGGTGTGAATGACATGGCGCGCCGGAAGGCGATAGCCCTTCGTGATGCGCGCCTCGCCGGTGGGGCAGCCCCCCAGCGTCCGGCACTCGGCGAGCAGTTCGGGTCCGGCCGCGCGGTGAATCGCCCCGTCGACGCCCCCGCCGCCCAGCAGCGACGTGTTGGCGGCATTGACGATGGCATCTACGTCGAGCCGGGTGATATCGCCGCCGACGACCTCAATCCGCGAGGTTGATTGATCCATGGCCGGTCACCTCCATTGGCTTTTCACTCCCGCATCCTCCCCGTCGCACCC
>MVZB01000035.1 GCA_002068205.1 candidate division BRC1 bacterium ADurb.BinA292 | reverse complement strand
CCGGCGGGGTGAAGCAGCCGCCTTGCGGGCGCGACCGGCGGCCAGCCGGGGCTGGCGGCGCAATCCCAGGGCTTCGCGCAGCGCGGCGCCGGTGTGGCTTGCGTCGATATTGGCCACCGCCTCCGGCGGGCCTTCGGCGACCAGCAGCCCGCCTTCATCGCCCCCTTCCGGGCCGAGGTCGATGATCCAATCGGCGGACTTGATCACGTCCAGGTTGTGTTCGATGACGATGACGGTGTTGCCCTCGCTGACGAGGCGCTGGAGGACGTCGATCAGACGGCGGACGTCCTCGAAGTGCAGGCCGGTCGTCGGTTCATCCAGGATGTAAAGGGTGCGGCCGGTGGCGCGCTTGCCGAGTTCGCGGCTCAGCTTGACGCGCTGGGCCTCGCCGCCCGAGAGGGTCGTGGCGGGCTGGCCAAGGTGGATGTAGCCGAGGCCGACGTCGTTGATCGTGCGCAGGCGCTGGCGCAGGGCGGGGACGGCGTCGAAGAACGAGAGCGCCTCCTCGCAGGTCATTTCCAGGACGTCGGCGATCGATTTCCCCTTGTAGAGGATCTCCAGGGTTTCGCGGTTGAAACGGCGGCCGGCGCACTGCTCGCACTCGACGTAGACATCGGGCAGGAAGTGCATCTCAATCTTGATCAGCCCGTCGCCGCGGCAGGCTTCGCAGCGCCCGCCCTTCACGTTGAATGAGAACCGGCCGGCCTTGTAGCCGCGGACGCGGGCCTCGGGCGTGCGCGCGAACAGGTCGCGGATCGTGGCGTAGATGCCGGTATAGGTGGCGGGGTTGGAACGCGGGGTGCGGCCGATGGGCGACTGATCGACGTCGATGACCTTGTCCAGATGCTCGAGGCCGTCGATGGCGGCATGGGCGCCGGCCGGCTCGGAGGCGCCGTAGAGGAGATTCGCCAGCCGCCGATAGAGGATGTCGTTGACCAGCGTGGACTTGCCGGAACCGGAGACGCCCGTCACGCAGACGAACAATCCCAGGGGGAAGGCGACGTCGAGATTCCTGAGGTTATGGTGCGCGGCGCCGCGGACGATCAAGCGGCGCGCCGGATCGGGCGCGCGGCGGCGCGCGGGGAGCGGAATCGACCGTTCGCCGGAGAGATACAGGCCGGTCAGCGAGCGCGGGTTGCGTTCGACGTCGGCGGGCGGTCCGGCAGCGACGACTTCACCGCCCAGCCGGCCGGCGCCCGGGCCCAGATCGATCACATAATCGGCTTCGCGGATCGTCGTCTCGTCGTGCTCCACGACGACGAGGGTGTTGCCCAGGTCGCGCAGTTTCTTGAGCATGTCGAGCAGGCGGCCGTTGTCGCGATGGTGCAGGCCGATGGAGGGCTCGTCGAGGATGTAGAGGACGCCGACCAGTTGCGAGCCGATCTGGGTGGCGAGGCGGATGCGCTGGCCCTCGCCGCCGGAGAGGGTGCCGGCGGCGCGGTCGAGCGAGAGGTAATCCAGGCCGACGTTGACCATGAACTGGAGGCGGTCGCGGACCTCCTTGATGGCCTGGCCGCCGATCGCCAGTTCGCGTTTGGACCAGCGCGCGCCGTCGAGGAAGGCGAGGGCTTCGCGGACGGTCTGGCCGCAGAACTCGCTGATGTTGCGACCCTTAATGGTGACGGCCAGGCTGCCGGGCTTCAAGCGCGCGCCGGCGCAGGCCGGGCAGGGCTGGTCGCTGTAGTAGCCGCGCAGGTGCTCGAGGATATCCTCGCTGGTGGTTTCGCGCAGGCGGCGCTGGATGCGCGGGACGAGGCCCTCGAACGGCTTGTTGGTTTCGAAGCGTGAGCCGGTGCCCATGACGAACCTGACCGGGACCGGCTCCTGGCCGGTGCCGAACAGAATCGCGTCGCGCTGGCGCTGGGTCAGGCTGCGCCACGGCTTGTCGGGGTTGATCCTGAGGTGCTTGAGCAGGGCGAGGACGTACTGCTTGCCCCAGCCCTCGCCGCGTTCCTCGTCGTCGGCGCGGGCCGGGGCGGCGGGGCGGCGACCGGGTTTGGCCGCCGGTCGGGGGTCGTCGCCGATGTCGGCCTCGGCCGCGCGACCGGCGGCGCCGTTGCGGAAGTAACCGGCCCACGGCAGCACGGCGCCTTCGGCGATCGAGAGCGCCTCGTTCGGGACGATCCGGCGCGGGTCGACCTCGGGCAGCGTGCCCAGGCCGTTGCAGCGCGGGCAGGCGCCGAACGGGCTGTTGAACGAAAACATGCGCGGGGAGAGCTCGACGATCTGCGGGCCGTGAACCGGACAGGCCATGCGCTCGCTGAAGGTGATCTCCTCGCCGGGCTGATCGCCGGGTCCGGCGAGGCGCTCGATGAGCGCGAGGCCGTCGGCCTTCTTCAGCGCGGTCTCGACCGAGTCGGTCAGCCGCTGGCGGATCTTCGGCGTGACGACAAGGCGGTCGATGACGATCGAGATGTCGTGCTTGAGGCGCTTGTTGAGCGAGATCGGCTCGTCAACCAGGTGGATTTCGGCGTCGATCTTGACGCGCTGGAAGCCCTCGCGCGCGGCCTGCTCGAAGAGCTGCTTGTATTCGCCCTTGCGGCCGCGCACGACGGGGGCCATAACGAGAATTTTCGTCCCCTCGGGCCAATCCAGGATCTTGTCGACGATCTCCTGGACGGTCTGCTGCTGGAGCGGCCGGCCGCAGACCGGACAGTGCGGGCTGCCGATGTTGGCATAGAGGACGCGCAGGTAATCGTAGATTTCGGTGACGGTGCCGACGGTCGAGCGGGGATTGCGGCTGACGGTCTTCTGCTCGATCGAAATCGCCGGGCTGAGCCCCTCGATATGCTCGACGTGGGGTTTGTGCATCTGGTCGAGGAACTGGCGGGCGTAGGCGGAGAGCGACTCGACGTAGCGGCGCTGGCCTTCGGCGTAAATCGTGTCGAAGGCGAGCGAGCTCTTGCCCGAGCCGGACAGGCCGGTCACGACGGTCAGCGTCTGGCGCGGGATGGTGACGTTGATGTGTTTGAGGTTATGCTCCGCGGCGCCGGTGACGACGATGTTGCGAAGGCGTTCGGGTTTGGACATGGGGACGGGCTGATTCGCTGGCGGAATAGCGGGCGCGACGATGCCCCCGCGCGCATGGGGCGAAGGACAAACATTTTAGCGGGGCGGAAGGAAAAGCGCAAGCGCGAGCGAAGAAATAGCGAAAACGAAGGGGAGGGGCTGACGGACGGGAGGGACATCAAGGACGCAAAGGACACAAGAAATAAAGACTGGGTCCCTGAATCGGCCGGAGATGTCCTCTCCGTCCTTCAGCAGAATGGCGTCCAGACGTTTTACTTGCCCATCAGGGCGCTGAGGATGTACATCTCCAGCTCTTCGTAATCGCGTTCGCCGATCATGGCGGCGATCTTGTTGTCGTCCAGCTTGCGCGAGATCTCCAGCAGGCGCAGGAAGACCCGGCGGCTGTTGGTCAGGTGTTTCAGGGCGACCTTGTCCTTCTGGGTGCGCATCGCTTTGACGTCCAGGCCGACCCACTCGCCGCGCCGGCCGTAGTCGTGCTTGTCGAGAATCCGGACCTGGTTGAGCGCGCGGCGCAGATCGACCGAGCCGAAGGTCTTGTCCTGGTCGAACTTCAGGCCGTTCTGATCGTTCAGGTGGACGGTCCACAGCTTGTCGTTGGCGAGGGCGAAGCCCATTTCGTCGGAGGGATCGAGGCCGGCGAGGATGGCATGGGCGCTTTCGATGACGACGCCCACGCGGCTCGGATCGTCGGTCATGTGCGCGAGGGCGACGGCATGGCCCGTCGTGGGGATGAAGGCGATATCCATCGGCTCGTTGGGTTTGGGCTCGACGGCGATGCGGATCCTGGGGTCGTGGGCCAGCATCTCGTTGATCGCGGCGACGAGGCGTTCGACGGCGAGCTTGCTGTCCTTGGCCTCGCGGATGTAGGTTCCCTCGCGGGCGAGCCAGAGGACGATCAGGTCGGTGCCGAGAACGTTGGCGATGTCGATCGCCTGCTTGCTGCGGTCGATGGCGTAGCGCCGCTGGGCGGCGTTGTTGGAGGTGTAGCCGCCGTCGATCGTGCGCGGATCAAACCACAGGCGGGGGGCGACGAATTCGGCGGCCAGGCCGTGCTTGTCGAGCGTCTTCCGGAGCGCCCGCGCCTGGCGTTCGATCTGATCGGGCTTGAGCGCGTCCAGATCGGGGACGGCGTCGTCGTCATGGAACTGGACGCCGTCGAAACCGTTCTGCTTGTAGGCTTCCAGTTTCTTGTTGAAGCGCACCGTCTTGCGGACCTCGGGGCCGAACGGGTCGGCGCCTTCGTGGATGTTCCAGGGTCCAAAGGTAAAACGGAATTGACCGGCCATGGTATCATCTCCCCTCGAGTCTGCCGCGGCTGAAGGCGCGGTGAGAAATCGTTATCCTAAAGGAAAAATCGGGCGCGCGCCAGATCGGATCGTCGTTGAAACCGGGATCGGGATTGCCGGTCGAACGGCCGGGCGTTCGGGCTTCACATCGCCGGGCGGTTTCCGATAGGCTGTGGAGTGGCCCCCCGCCCGGCCGCCGCAGCCCGCCGCGAGAGAATCCGCCCGATGAGCGCCCCGCCGTTCGAACGCTACCCGCTGCTGATGCAGCCGTTTTACTCGCCGCGGCCGTGGGGGGGGACGCGGCTGGCCGAAACGCTGCACAAGGACGTGCCGCGAGAGAACGGCCCCTACGGCGAGGCGTGGGAGCTGTCGGATCACCCCGACGGCCGCTCGACGGTCGCGAACGGCCCCTATGCCGGCCGGTTGTTCGGCGATCTGGTCCGCGAATACCCGCGGATGATGTGCGGCACGGAGCGGGTGCCCGAACGCTTTCCGCTGCTGGTCAAGTATATCGACGCCGCCGAGGATTTGTCGATCCAGGTCCATCCCTCCGACGCGACGGCGCCGGCGGGCGAGCGGGGCAAAACCGAATGCTGGTACATCATGGACTGCGCGCCGGGCGCGGAGCTGATTTACGGCCTGCAGCCGGGGGTCGACGCGGAGCGCCTGCGCGCGGCCGTCCGCGCCAACCGCGTCGAGCAGGTCGTGCGGCGCATCCGGATCCGGCCGGGCGACTTCGTCTATCTGCCGCCCGGCACGGTCCATGCCGTGCTGGGGGGGACGCTGCTGTGCGAGGTGCAGCAGGCATCCAACGCCACGTATCGGCTGTGGGACTGGGATCGCAAGCCGGCCCGGGCGCTGCACATTGAGGAGAGCCTGGCCGTCGCCGACTACAGCGGCCAGCCCCAGTTGAAACCGGTGGCGGTGGAAAGTCTGGAAGCGACGCGCGAGTGGGTGACGCTGGTCCGGAACGATTACTTCGAGGTGCGCACCGCGCGCTGGGAGGCGGGCGAGCTATCGGAGAATAGTCTGCCCAACCCTCATGGGCTGATTCTGAACGTGGTGGCGGGCCAGGGCAGCCTCAAGGTCGAAGGTCAGCCGCCGCAGCCGCTGCGGCTGGGGCAGACCTGGTATCTACCGGCCGGGCTGACCGAGTGGGCGCTGGAGGCGGCAAGCGTCGAACAGCCGGTCGATGAGTATCTGCGCGTCGTGCTGAGTGAATCGCTGGAACTGTCCTGATGCCTCTCTTTCAACAATCGGGATCGGGATCGAATTGAGACTGATAGCGATTGCGATCCCGATCGTTCAGCCGCGCCATTTGCGGCCTTCGTCGAGCATCGCCAGGTAGTGGTCGACCGGGATGTAGTTGCAGATCGAGTTGCCTGAGCCGAGGCAGTAGCCGCCCTCGGACTGGCAGGCGGCGAGGGTCTCGCGCACGCGGCGGCGGATCGCCGTTTCGTCGCTCCGGCAGAGGAAGTCGACGTCGATCCCGCCCAGCGCGGCGACCTTGTGGCCGTATTTTCGCTTGAATTCGATGACGCTGCCGATGGTGTCCTCGAAGGAATGCTTGCCGTCGATCCGGACGTCGTCCACGAGGTCGGGCAGGATGGGGCTGAGCTTGCCGCAGGAGTGCAGAATGTAGGGGCGGCCGGCGTCGTGGGCGATGCGCGCCAGTGCCTTGTGGCCGGGCAGGACGAATTCGCGCAGGTCGGCGGGGCTGATCAGCGTGCCGGAGCGGAAGCCCATGTCGTCGCTCCCCCAGATCACCTTGACGCGGTCGAACTGGACGATGGTGCGCACGGCCGCCTGATAGAGATGATCAAGCCGTTCGAACATCGCCCGCACCAGCTCGCGGTCGTTGAACAGGGCGAAGCAGAGCGTTTCGTAGCCCATCAGCCAGTTGAGCATCTCGGCGTAGTGGCCGATCTGGCCGAAGGCGACGACGCACATGTCGTCGGGCAGGTGTTTTTCGAAGTACTCGAGCTGGCGGGTGGTGATGTGCTCCACGCGGGCCCAGTCGAACTTTTCGAACTCGTCCCAGTTGGTGACCGGGCCCTTGTGTTCATCGACGTACTGGCGGCCGCCGGCGCGCTTCAGAGCGCTGGTGTCCTCGGCGTTGAGGACCTTGAGGCGCATGGCCAGGCCCTCGCAGGTGGCGCGGACGTAGTCGTAGCCGAGGAAGCGCTGCAGGCGGATCTGAAACTGCTCGTCCCAGTGGGGGTCGTCGCGGCGGAGGCCATCCAGCAGGCCGTAGCGCCGGGCGATGGCCTCCTGAACCTCGGGGTCGATAAACAGCTCGATGAAGTGGACGCGATCGGGGACGCGTTCGCGGCGGATCGTGCGGACAAAGCCTTCCCAGTCGGGGGTGATCTCGACGGGGGAGAAGGCGGCATGCGCGGCGGTCGCCATGATTGGCCTCGGGTGAGAGCAAGGGGATGGAAGCGTCCCGGAGGGGAAGACGCGCGCGACGGATTCGGAATCAGGATATGCTCATCCTTATTTTCCGCAAGGGAAAAGTGGACGGATCGGGACCGCCCTTGATCCTTCACGGGTCGGAAAGCGGAGTAGATAAAGCGGGACCGAGGGTGTCCGGCCCGCGATGCGCCGGACGGGGCCGGGGGGGAACCACGCGCGGGGCCGGGGCCGCCGCTGTCGACCCTACCCCTACACCTGACCGAGCGAATGGCCAAACTCCAGGGGCCCGCCGGTGGCGGCCCTCAACCGGAGACGGGGGCCTTGCTCCGGGTGCGCGCGGGTTTGGGACGCGGCTGCTTCTCGCGCATGCGCTGGGCGATGATGTTGATCGCGTTGGAGGTGGCGGTGATCGCCGCGACGAGCTGGTCAGGATTGACGCCGCGAGTCTTCATCCCGCCTTCCCAGGTAATGATCGTCTCGACGAGGGCATCGGTCCGGCCCCCCGGGGGGATGTGGACGGTGTAGTCGACGAGCGTTGGAATCCGGAAGCCGAGGACCTTGCTCTCGAGCGAGCGCAGGGCCTTCATGAAGGCATCGTAGCCGCCGTCGCCGTTGGCGCTGACCTGATGGGTCTGGCCCATGTAGCGGATCATGACGCTGGCGACCGGGCGCAG
The DNA here is from genome assembly GCA_002068205.1 of candidate division BRC1 bacterium ADurb.BinA292. GTDB lineage: Bacteria > Sumerlaeota > Sumerlaeia > MVZB01 > MVZB01 > MVZB01. The sequence goes on along the minus strand of MVZB01000035.1, from coordinate 11,487 downwards.
CCCGCGATTGGTCGAGACCATGAAGTCCAGGACCTCGAACAGCCGTTCCTCGGGCGACTGCAGAACGTCGGAGATGATGTAGGGCAGGTCCTCGCTCGTGATGACGTTCTTCTGGTCGGCCAGTTCGACCACGCGCTGCAAGACCAGTTTTTTCTGATCGTCGCTCAGCTCAATGTTCAGTTTGCGCAGATTGTAGTCCAGGCTGGCCTTGCCCATCAGCTTGCCCATCGCGTAGCTGCGGTTGCGGCCGAAGCGGTCGGGGGTGAGGCGGCTGTGGTAGAGGTCGCCCTTGCGGTCGCCGTCGGCGTGGATGCCGGCGGTCTGGGTGAAGACGTTCTCGCCGACGATCGGCTTGTTCCAGGCGATCCGTTTGCCGGTGAAGACCTGGGTCAGGTGGCTGGCGTCGGCGAGGCGGCGTTCATCGATGCGGCAGCGGAAGGGGGTGAAGTCGCGCGCGGCGACGACGATTTCCTCCAGCGGGGAATTGCCCGCCCGTTCGCCCAGCCCGTTGATCGTCGTATGGATGCCGCGCGCGCCGGCGCGCAGGCCCGCGATCGAGTTGGCCGTGGCCAGGCCATAATCGTTGTGGGCGTGAAAATCGAAATGAACGCCGGGGTAGCGCGCGACGATCGCCGAGATGAACTCGGTCACCTGGTTCGGCTCAAGCAGGCCGAGCGTATCGGGCAGCATGATCCGCTCGAACGGGAGCGTCACGAGCTGATCGAGCATCGCCAGGACGTAGTCCGGGCAGCCGAGCATGCCGCCGGACCAGTCCTCCAGGTAGACATTGAATTTCATTCCGCGGCTGCGGCCGTAGGCGACGGTCTGGGCGATGTCGGCCAGATGCTGGTCGAGCGTGCGGCGCAACTGCATTTCGCAGTGCTTGCGCGAGCCCTTGGTGAGCAGGTTGATGACGCGGCAGCCGGCCGAATGGGCCCAGTCGACCGAGGCCTTGTGATCGACGAAGCCGAGGATCTCGATGCGCTCGAGCAGGCGGGCGCGCCGGGCCCAGTCGCAGATCGCCTTGAGCGTGGCGTGTTCGCCCTGGCTGACGCGCGCCGACGCGACCTCGATGCGATCGACCTTGACCGATTCGAGGAGCAGTTTGGCGATCGTCATCTTTTCCTCGGTCAGGAGCGAAACGCCTTCGGTCTGCTCGCCATCGCGCAGCGTCGTATCCATGATTTCGAACGTCGGCGTGCGCGCGGGCCGCGGTGCAGGCTGCTTTTTTTTCCTGGGTTTCGTGGTGGTGGGCACGGTCCGGATCTCCCCCGAGTGGCTTCCGGCGGCGCATCCCCCACGGTGCAACCCATCCGGAAGGGTAGAATCCCAACATTATCCGCGCGCGGGGGGATCGATGCAACAGGCAACGCGGGGGGAAGAGGGGCGGTTCGAGGCACGAGGGACGAGGACGAGAGCCGAGAGCCGAAACTTGGTGAGCCGTTGGGGGCGAGATACGAGGACGAGGGACGGGATTCAGGGATGGGAGGCGGGGAGGCGCTGGAGCAATTCGACGCGGTCGACGCGGACGTCGACGCCCAGCTCCAGCGGCTGGCCAAGGACATGGCCCAGCGCCTCGTGCGGTTTGACGAAACTTCCGGCCTCGAACGTCATCATCAGCAGGAACACGCGCTTGCCGTCGGGTTCGGTCTCCAGCGTAAGCGAGCCGACCGACTGGCGCAGGTCGATCTGGCGCAGGCCCTTCTTTTTCTGAACCGAAATGACGAACTCGGGCGCGGCGGCAAAGGCATCCAGGCGCTCTTCGATATCCGCCCAGCGCGGCGCGTCGGGTTCCGCCGTCAGTTCGAGGCGGTAGGCGCCGCCGGCGAGCGTCATCTCGAGGGAGGGCGCGGCGATCGGGACCTCCTCGACGTCCAGGAATTCCAGTCCGTCCAGGTCGACGGCGTTGAGGCGCGCAAGCAGATCGGCCGGGTCAAGCCATTCGCGGAACTGGATGTCGACCAGTTCGCGGCGTCCGCCCATGCCGAGCGAGAGCGGGGGGGCGAACTGCACCTTGGGCTGAGGGTTGAAGCCGTGGGAGTAGGCCAGCGGGGCGCCGGCCCGCCGCAGGACCAGGCCCATCACCTTCTGGAAATCCAGGTGGGAGAGGTAGCGCAGGGCGCCCAGCCGGGTATAGGTGAAGCGCAGGCGCTGGACGGCGGGGGCCGACGGGATGCGGCCGCCCATGCCCGGCATGGCCGCGCAGGGCTCGTCGGGCGGTTCCTCCTCGAGCTCCGCATCGGACTGGAGCAATTCCTCATCGTCGCGCTCGGCCATCACCTGTTCCATGGCGCGGTTGAAGCGCAGCAGGTCGTCGTGCTCGGCGGCGGACGGCGCGTCCGGGCCGTCGACCGGCGGCGGGGCGACGGGCGGGGCGTCGGGCCTGGCGGTCGAGAGCGTGTGGTCGGTGACGTCGTTGCAGACGGCGCAGCCCGCGCATTTGCCGGTGTCGCATTTTTCGACGACGAACTGCTTGCGGGCGCGACGCTGGTCGATCCAGAGGAAGCGGCGGCCGACGTTGGAATCGAGATGATCGAACGGCAGGATTTCGTCGGCGGGCCGCTCGCGATTGGCGTAGAAGGTTGGGTCGAGGCCGACCTCATCGAACGCGCGCAGCCAGATCCCCAGCCGGAAGCACTCGTCCCAGCCGTCGAAGCGGGCGCCCAGTTCCCAGGCGCGGCGGACGGCGCGGGCCATCCGGCGGTCGCCGCGCGCGAGCGCCGCTTCGATGAATGCGCCGCCGGTGTCGGAGGTCTTGACGTCGATGCGCCGGGCGAACGGCCCGTGCCGCAGCGCGCCGCGCACATACTGGTAGCGCCGCTCCAATTCCTCGCGCGGGGGCTGGGCCTCCCACTGGAAGGGGGTGTTGCACTTGGGGACGAACGGCGAAAGCGTCACGTTGACGCGGGCCTGGCGCCGGTGGTGGCGTTCGCCCAGTTCGGCCGCCTTTTCGCAGATCTCGATGATGCCGTCCAGGTCTTCCTGCGTTTCGGTCGGCAGGCCGATCATGAAGTAGAACTTGACCGTGCGCCAGCCGCGCGCGAAGACGTCCTCGATGATCTCGAAGAACCGCTGCTGATCGACCGGCTTGTTGATGACTTCGCGCAGGCGGGTGGTGCCCGCCTCGGGGGCGAAGGTGAAGCCCGACTTGCGGACGCGGGCGATCTCGTCGACCAGCTTGACGTCGAAGCCGTTGATTCGCAGCGAGGGGAGCGAGACCGAGACGCCGCGGGGGCCGAATTCATCGGTCATGCGGCGGACCAGCGGCGCGATCTCGGTATAGTCGGCCGAGCTGAGCGAGAGGAGCGAAATCTCGTCGTAGCCGGTGTTCTCGATGCCCTGGCGCGCGATCTCGACGATCTGCTCGAGCGAGCGCTCCTTGACCGGGCGGGTGACCATGCCGGCCTGGCAGAACCGGCAGCCGTTGACGCAGCCGCGGCGGATTTCGATCACGAGGCGGTCGTGCACCGTGCGCAGCAGCGGGACAACGGGCTTGATCGACCCCAGGTCGCCGCCCACGTCGAAGTAGCGCTTGTGGATCCGTAGCGGCAGATGGTCGGCGTCGGGGGCGTCGGCGCGCCGGGTGAAACCGGCGATCGTCCCGTCGGCGTGGTAGGTGAACTCGTAGAATTCCGGGACGTAGACGCCGGGGAGGCGCGCCAGCTCGCGCAGAATGCGGGTGCGGTCCCAGTCCGCGGCGAGGGCGCGCTCGATCAGCGCGGTGATCTCCAGGACGATTTCCTCGCCGTCGCCCAGGACGAACGCGTCGAGGAAGGGAGAGATCGGTTCGGGGGACCACGCTCCCTCGCCGCCGCCGATCAGGATCGGGAAGGGCGCGGTGCGGTCCTTGCTCTCCAGCGGGATGCCGGACAGGTCGAGCATCGTGAGGATGTTGGTGAAGTTGACTTCGTGCTGGAGTGTGAAGCCGACCCAGTGAAATTCGGCGAGCGAGCGGCGTGTTTCGAGGGAATAGAGCGGCACGCCGTGCTCGCGCAGCAGCGCTTCATAGTCGGGCCACGGGCAGAAGGCGCGTTCGGCGGCCCAGCCCGGCTGGCGGTTGAGCCGTTCGTAGAGCAGGCGGTAGCCGTGATACGACATGCCGATCTCATACAGATCGGGGAAGGCGAGGCAGGCCCGGACGCGGGCGCGAGGCTTGACGATCTGATTGAACTCGCCGCCGACATAGCGCGCCGGCTTGCCGACACGCATCAGCAGCGGCTCGATCTGTTCCCACGCGACCGGCATGCGATTTTTCCTCTGGGCCGGCTTCGGCCGGCGCGGTAATGCAAACGGATTGGGCGCGTTCCGTATTCTCGTCGTTTTCCCGGTCTGGCGCGCCCTGCCCTCACTTTACATGGCCCGGTGCGCGGGAGGAAGCGGGAAGTGGCGCGGAAACCTGGCCGAGCGCGACCGCGAGCCGATCAACATAGTCCAGGGCCACGGGACTCGGGGCGGCGTCGCCCGTGTTTCCAAAGAGGGATGTTTGGGGTAAAATCATGCCGGTGGCCGGCGACGCCGGCTGCGAAACCTGCGTGCGGCGCGTGCCGCGTGCGTTGAAGCGAAGGAAAATGTCGGAGCTGATGAACGAGACCCTGGCGCGGCTGGGCGACTGGAGCGGACGGAAGGTCGTCGTCGCGATGAGCGGCGGGGTCGACTCGGCGGTGGCGGCCGCGCTGCTGCATCGCGCGGGGGCCGAGGTGATCGGCGTTCACATGCGCACCTGGCATTACAAGGGGTGCGAGGCGAACTACGGGCTGGCCACGTGTTGCTCGCCGGCCGATGCGCGCGACGCGCGGCGTGTCGCCGATCAGTTCGGGTTCCCGTTCTACGCGATGGATTTCCAGGTCAATTTCCGCCAGGCGGTGATCGAGCCGTTCATCCGGGACTATCTGGACGGCCGGACGCCCAATCCATGCGTGCAGTGCAACAACAAGCTGAAGCTGGGGAGCCTGCTGGCCAAGGGGGGGGCCTACGGCGCCGAAGCGGTCGCGACCGGGCACTACGGCCAGATCGTGACGAACGAGCGGACCGGGCGGCATGAGCTGCGCGTCGGCGGCGACGGCGAGAAGGACCAGACCTACTACCTGTTCGGCCTGACGCAACCGCAGCTTGCGCGGATGCTGATGCCGGTGGGCCACCTGAGCAAGCCCCAGGTGCGCGCGCTGGCCGAGGAGCTGGGTCTGCATCTGCACGCCAAGCGCGACTCGGTCGAGATCTGCTTCGTGACCGACAATGACTACCGGCGGTTTCTGCGCGAGGAGGGGGCGGTCGACGAGGCGCGGCTGGCGGGGGCGATTGTGAGCACGCGCGGCGCGGTGCTGGGCCGCCACGCGGGCGTGCACTGTTTCACGATCGGCCAGCGCAAGGGGCTAGGGCTCGCCGCGCCGCGGCCGCTGTATGTGGTCGACCTGCTGCCCGAGACGCAGACGGTCGTGGTGGGCTACGAGGAGGATCTGCTGGCCGAGGGCCTGGAGATGGACGGGGTGAACTGGGTCGCGCGCGAGCCGTCGCGCGAGCCGTTCCGCGCGCTCGTGAAGATCCGCTACCGCAGCCCGGGTTACGCGGCGACGGTCGAGCCGGACCCGGAGGATCTGTCGCGGGCGCGGGTGCTGTTCGATGCGCCGCAGCGGGCCGTCACGCCCGGCCAGGCGGCCGTAGCCTACGACGCGCCGGCGGGCCGGACGGTGCTGGCGGGCGGCTGGATCCGCCGGCGGGTGATGAAGGAACCCGCGCCGGGCGAATCCGGCGAATCGGGCGCCCGTTGACATGCCGCGGCTGAATGCCTTTCCGATGAAGCTTTGCATGATGCGAATGACGATTGAGCAGGCATTGATCGGCCGCGGGCAATAGCGGTTCCGGTTTGTTGTCATCCCCCTTCCCACGCAATTGAAAGCAGTGGCAATTTCACTGCGGGCTCGCTAGAAGTGGCGCGCCTGCTCCGCGCGTCAGCGGGGCGTCACTCCGCCTGAAAGAGAACGTTCATGAGCAAGGTCTTTCGCGTCGGCACGATCGGCGTCGGCTACACGTGCAATGTCCATGCACCCGGGTGGAAGGAGAGTCCGCACGCGGAACTGGCGGCGCTTGCCGACTTGAACGAAGAGGCGCTCAACCGCGTGGCCGACCGGCTGGAGGTGAAGAAGCGCTACACGACCGCGCGCGAGCTGATCGAAGATCCCGAGATTGACGTGGTGGACATCTGCACGCCGAACATGACGCACGCGCCGCTGGCGGTGGCGGCGTTCAAGGCGGGCAAGCACGTGCTGTGTGAGAAACCGCTGGCGCCCACGCCGGCCGAGATCCGCAGGATGATCAAGGCGCGCGACGCCGCCGGCAAGCTGCTGATGACGGCGCAGCACATGCGCTACCTGGGCACGGCGCGGGCGATGAAGGCCGAGATCGAACGCGGCGTGCTGGGCCGGATCTATCACGCGCGGGCGTGGATCCTGCGCCGCTGCGGCGTGCCGCTGGGGCCGGGCTTCATCCGCCGGGAGCTGTCGGGGGGCGGGGCGTGCATCGACATCGGCGTGCACATCCTCGACCTGACGCTGTGGCTGATGGGTTTTCCCCGGCCGGTGACGGTCAGCGGGTTTTCGCGCAACGAGCTGAGCAAGCGGCCCAACGCGTTCAGTTGGGGCCGCCAGCCGATTCCCGAATCGATGGACGTGGAGGATTTCGCCGGCGGGTTCGTGCGTTTCGAGGGGGGGCAGACGCTGATGATCGAGATCAGTTGGCTGCTGCATCACGATACGCCGGGCGAGGTGCAGCGGGTGTGGCTCTACGGGACCGAGGGGGGCGCCGAGTGGCCCGCCAACAAGCTGATCGCGGACGACCTGCCGACGCGGCAATTGATTGATCGCCAGCTGATCCTGCACGACGGCGGCGCGCCGCACGCGCTCGAATGCATCGATTTCGCGCGCGCGCTGGCGCAGGGGCTGCCCTCGCCGGTGCCGGCCGAAGAGTCGCTCTACGTGCAGGCGATTCTCGATGGGATCTACCGCAGCGCGGAGCAGGGCCGGGAGGTGAAGGTGAACTTGTGAGACCGGACGACAATATACCGGGTTTCGAGAGCCGAGGACGAGGGACGAGAGCCGAGAGCCGAGAGCCGAATTCCGGGCAGGCCTTCGGGAGCGAGGACGAGAGACGAGGGATGATATTGGAGTGAGGGGCGGATCAGAGGCCGCGGTAGAAGTGGACGCTGAACAGGTGGTCGTCGTCGAGCCAGACCTGGTCCAGGCGCAGGCCGGCATGCAGGGCCATCGCGGCGAATTCGTCGATCGTGTATTTATAGGAACTCTCGGTCCAGATCGTGTCGCCCAGATTGAAGCGGAAGCTGCGGCCGCCGACCTGAACGATCTGTGAGGCGAGGCTGGCCAGGTGCATTTCGATCCGGCCGGCCTGCGGGTTGTAAAAGGCGTAATGGGTGAAGCGATCGAGGTCGAAGTCCGCGCCGAGTTCCCGGTTGATGCGCGCCAGCAGGTTCAGGTTGAAGCGCGCGGTGGCGCCGCGGGCGTCGTTGTAAGCCGGGACGAGCAGGCCGGGGTCCTTCTTCAGGTCGACGCCGATCAGCAGGCCGCCGTTGCGGCCGCAGGTCTGGCGGACGCGGCGCAGGAAGCGTTCGGCCTCGGCGGGATGGAAATTGCCGATGGTCGAGCCGGGGAAAAAGACGACGCGCCTTGCCGCGTCGAACGCCGGTTCCGGCAGCGCGCAGGGCTGGGTAAAGTCGGCGCAGACCGGGTGAATCCGCAGATGGGGGAAGTCGGCCTGGAGCCGGCGGGTGGCCGCCTCCAGACTCTGGCGGGCGATGTCGAGCGGGACGTAGGTGCAACGGCCGTCGAGTTGCTTGAGCAGCAGGCGCGTCTTGCGGCCGTTGCCGCTGCCATATTCGATCAAGGTCGTGTCCAGTCCGATGCACTCGGCGATTTCGTCCAGGTTTTCGCGCATGATCGCCAGCTCGGTGCGGGTGGGGTAATACTCGGGCAGCTCGCAGATGGCATCGAACAGGCCGGCGCCTTCCTCGTCGTAAAAGTATTTGCAGTCCAGGCGGCGGGGGCGCTGGCCGAGGCCGGCGAGGACATCGCGGAGGAAGGCGAGGCGGCCGTCTTCGAACGGTTCGGTCTCGGCGTACAGAAGGGCGGTGCTCATCATGCGTCCTTTGCCAGCCGGAGGCCGCTGAACTGCCAGCGCGCCGCGGGCGGGAAGAAATTGCGATAGGTGGGCCGGATGTGGGATTGCGCCGTGGCGCAGGAACCGCCGCGCAGGACCATCTGATTGCACATGAACTTGCCGTTGTATTCGCCGAGCGCGCCCGGCGCGGGCTGATAACCGGGATAGCCGGCGTAGGGGCTCGCGGTCCACTCCCAGACGTCGCCGAACATCTGGTGCAGCCGGCGGGAGGGTTCGTCGAGTGCGGCGCCGTCCGAACGGGGATGGAACGCGCCCGACTCGACGAAGTTGCCGTCGAGCGGGAGCGGGCGCGCCGCCAGTTCCCATTCGAATTCCGTGGGGAGCCGCGCCCCCGCCCAGCGGGCGAAAGCGTCGGCTTCGTAATAGCTCACGTGCGTGACCGGCTCGTGCGGATCGACCGGCCGGTCCCCGAGCAGCGTGAACTGGCGCCACTCGCCCTCCTCCTCATGCCAGTAGAGGGGGGCGCTCCACTGGTTCTCGCGGGCGGCGGCCCAGCCGTCGGAGAGCCAGAGAGCGGGTTGGTTGTAGCCGCCGTCGCGGATGAAGTCGATGAACTCGCCGCCGGTGACCGGGCGGGAAGCCAGCGCGAACGATTCGAGATAGCGCCGGTGGACCGGCTCTTCGTTGTCGTAGGCGAATTCGAATCCGAGCGGATCGAGGTCGTGGGGCCGGCTGTAGCCGAAACTGTGCAGCCCGCCATGGAATTGGAACCATGCCGGCGGCGGCGCGGACGCGGCCGGCGAGTCGGCGCGCGCGAAGTAGGCGGGCCGCAGGGGGTTCTGCGCCAGGACATGCTTCACGTCGGTCAGCATCAGTTCCTGGTGCTGTTGTTCGTGGTTCAGACCGAGCAGAATGATCGGCCAGATGCGGGCGAGCCGTCTGGCGCCGGCCGACTCAAGCAGGCGCGCCATCGCGTCGTCGACGTGACGCCGATAGGCGAATGTCTCGGCGACGGTCGGGCGCGAGAGCAGGCCGCGGCGAGGGCGGCAATGGCGCGGGCCGAGGGCTTCGTAATACGAATTGAACAGATAGCCGTACTGCGGATGGTGCGGCTGGTACTCGGCGCCGGCGGCGGCCAGCACGAACGTTTCAAAGAACCAACTGACGTGCGCCAGATGCCATTTGGTGGGGCTGACGTCGGGCATCGACTGGATGACCATGTCCTCGACCTGGAGCGGGCGGGCCAGTTCCTCGCTGAACCGCCGGACGCGCCGGTATTCCAGGGCGAGCGCTTCGCGTTCGAGCGCGGTGGAATGAAGGGCAGCCGGCGAGGGGTTGGATAAGGCCATCATGATGACTCCGCAGCGAAGCCCATGCACCGTGCGGCGCGGGGAACGCACGGGAAATCGAGCGAAACCTGAATTATCCGAGATATTCCTGAACCGGCCCAAGGGGCCGCGGGCGAGCAGGCTTCAGTCGCCCGGCGTGGGATAGAGCACGTGACGTGCCAGAGTCTTGAGGCGGCCAGGCCGGCCGTGGCACGGCGTGGATTTGCCGGCCAGCCGGAGGGGTCGATCCCATGGGCGGGAGCGCCGCGCGCAAGGCGCCGCGACGGAGCGGGACGGAACGCCTGCCCTCATCCCCCACGGGGCGCGGGGGGTCGCATCCCGCCGCCGGGATATGTAAAACTTGCATGTCCACGGCCGTCCGCCGCGCGGCGGGACGGTCTGTGAGTTGCTCATGAACCGGAGGTCACAACGTAGGGACGAATTGGTGGGTTTTCGAGAGCCGAGGACGAGGGACGAGAGCCGGGAGCCGAATTCCGGGGAAGGCCGTGAGGGACGAGAGCCGAGGACGAGAGACGATATTGGATTGAGGTTGCCCATGCCAACCCCCGCCGAACTATTACAGGCGCTGGAAAGCGAGATCACGTGCTGCCGCAAATGCCCGCGGCTGGTCGCCTGGCGTGAGCAGGTAGCGCGGGTCAAGACGCGCCGGTTCGCCGACTGGGAGTACTGGGGCCGGCCGGTGCCGGGCTTTGGCGACCCCGCGGCGCGGCTGCTGATCGTGGGGCTGGCGCCGGCCGCGCATGGCGGCAACCGCACGGGACGAATTTTTACCGGTGATCGCAGCGGCGACTGGCTGTTTCGCGCGCTGCACCGGGCGGGGTTCGCCAACCAGCCGACGTCGGTGCATGCCGGCGACGGACTGCGGCTGACCGACTGCTTCATTGCGGCGTCGGTGCGCTGCGCGCCGCCGGAGAACAAGCCGACGCGCGAGGAATTCGCCAACTGCCATCCGTTCCTGGCGCGCGAAATGCGGCTGCTGGGGCGCGTGCGCGTGCTGGTCGGGCTGGGGCGGATCGGGTTCGACGAAGCGCTGCGCACGGCGGCCGAGACGCGCGGGGCGGTCTGGAAGCGCAAGCCCGCGTTCGGTCATGGGGTGGTCCATCAGCTCGCCGAGGGCCTGTGGCTGGTGGGCTCGTTCCATCCGAGCCAGCAGAACACGTTCACGGGGAAGCTGACCGAGCCGATGTTGGACGGCGTGTTTGCGACGGCGCGCCGCTTGTTGGCGGGGTGAGGCACGGCGCGGGGGTGAGGGGTTTACGACCTGGCGATCATTTTTGCGTCAAGCAGGCTGGTGGGCGTGCCGATACGATGCGCGAAGGATAGCGCCTGTCCCGCGACGGGGAATCTGCGCGAAGCTCCGGCCTGTTTTTCTGGGAAGGCCGTTGGGGGCGAGCACGAGGACGAGGGACGACGTTGGTGGGGGGAGCAGACGCGCGCCTCCGCCGTTAATTCCTGATGCATCAGGCAGGATTTCCGCCTAAGATCGGGGGCGTTCACCCCTTGGCCAGTACAGTTTATCTGGAGCGAATCACCATGGACCGTTCCGCGGCCTGCATTGGACGCGATATGACCCGCGCCCTGCTGTTGTGCGTGTTGACCTGTCTGCCCGGCTGGGCGCCGCGGCTGGCGGCCTACGGCGACGCGCAAAACCTGATCCCCGAGTTGCGGCTGGATCAGGACGCGATCAATGCCGGCGAGGTTCCGTTCGAAACGCTGTTCCACACGGGAATGCACTTCTATACCAATCGGTTCACGCCGGCCGACCACTACGGCGAGGCGCCCGACGGGCCGCGCATGTCGCACCAGGCGTTTCCCGGCCGGCCGGCGCTCCGCTTCCTGCGGTTCAACGGCCTGGACGCGCAGACGTGCCTGGAGTGTCACGCGCTGGCGGGGATGGCGAGCCGACCGGAAGCCGGCTCGCCGCTGATGCAATTCCCGCGCGACCCCGGGGTGCCGGGCTCGGCGGGCCTGGCGGCCAACGTGTTCGTGCTGGAGAATTTTCCGGCCTCGACCG
>MVZB01000034.1 GCA_002068205.1 candidate division BRC1 bacterium ADurb.BinA292 | reverse complement strand
GGGATCCCTCCAGATCTCCCGCCGGCCCGCGCTTGACTCAATCGAAGGCAACTGGAACGTGGGCGCTACCAGCCGCGCGGCCCGTTGCCCCCATCGCGGCGCCCGCCGCCGAAACCGCCCTCGCGGCGCGGGCCGCCGAAGCCCCCTTCGCGCCGGGGGCCGCCGAAGCCGCTCCCGCTGGTGCGCGGACCGCGCGCCGGCCGGTCCTCGCGCGGGCGCGCCTCGTTGATCCGCAGCGCGCGGCCCTTGACCTCCTTCTCGTTGAGCGCGGCGATCGCCGCGTTGCCCTCCTCCTCGTTGTTCATCTCGACAAAGCCGAAACCTTTGGAACGATCCGTCATCTTGTCGCGAATGATCGACACCGAGGCGACTTCTCCGAACTGCTCGAACAGTTCGCGCAACTCGGGCTCCGTCGTCTGGTAGGAAAGGTTCCCGACATAAATATTCATGGACTGTCTCCCGTCATCTCAATGCCCCGGACACAAGCAGGCCCGCGGGCAGGCATTCTCTGATCATCCCCATCGTTTCGGCCTTGGAGGGTAAGCGGAATCGTGGGAGAGTACCCGAGATTATGCACGAACCGGTTTCCAAATCAATTCCGGAAAAGGGAGACGGCCGCGGGGAGGACATGTGTCAGAAATAACGGGACCGGGCCACTGAAGTGTCTCGTCATTCCCCAAATTCAGACCGGTTCCGGCCACCCCTTGCGGGGATTCGATTCGTCGGGGGGGCGACGCAGGGTTCCGGCCCGCGGCCGTCACGCTGCGCTTAATTCCGGTCGTCCACTCCGCGGACTGAACCAATCAAAAGCAGGAAGCGCCTGCTTGAATACGGAATCCCAAAGCAGCTTGCGATTAGGGAACCCGGCTATTCGCTCGCGTGGCGCTCGCCCAGGTGGCTGCGGATCAATGCCAGGAATTCGGTGAAGTTGCGCGACTGCGAGCAGCGCTCGACGAGGACCGGGTCGCGGAACGTGCGGCCGATATCGGCCAGCAGGTCGAGCTGAATCCGCTGATCGTCGCGCGGGGTCAGCATCAGGAAGATCAGGTGGGTGGGACGGCCGTCCATCGAATCGAAGTCGACGCCGGTCGGCGAGATGCCGATCGCCATCTGGGGCGATTTCAGCCCGTCGATCCGCGCGTGCGGGACGGCGACGCCGTGATCGAGCGAGGTCGACATCGCCCGTTCGCGGCGCCAGACCGCCTCGGCCGCGACTTCCGGGTCGACCTCCGTTCCGGCGCACGCCAGCCTGGCCAGTTCCCGGATCGCCGTCTTGGGATCGGACGTTCCCAGATCCACATTGAATTTCTTCCCCGTCGCATAGTCCTGGAACTGGACCGGGCGTTTGCGGCGCAGGATCGCCTGGACGATCGAGCCCGACGTGAGCGAGGTGAACAGCGCCATGGTGACGAGCGCGACGAACAACCGCTCGCGGATCAGCCCGGCCTGCAGGGCGAGCAAGCCCAGGATGATCTCCATCGCGCCGCGGGCGTTCATCGCGAAACCGATCGCCAGGGCCTCGCGCGCCTTGAATCCCGACATGCGCGCCCCCAGTGTGCAGCCGCTGATCATCCCGGCGCTGCCGATCAGCAGCACCACCAGGATCAGGCCGATGTCGAAATTGGCGACGAAGTTGACCTGCAGGCCGATGCTGGCGAAGAAGATCGGGGCGAAGATGAACGAGATGAACTGCTCCAGGATGGTGCGGGTGTGCGCGCGCAGATGGCCCGAGTCGCCCAGCGCCACGCCGAAGATGAACGCGCCGAAAATCGCATGGATCCCGATCAGTTCGGTCACGGCCGCGCAGAGGAAACCGCCCGTCAGCGCGAAGCCGAGGACGCCCCCCGGCCAGCGCGTGTGGGCCTGGATCCAGGGCAGGATGCGGTCGATGAGCCAGCGGCCGATCGTCAGCATCGTCGCGACGAAGAGGAGCGTCAGGCCGATGGTCCGCCCGAGATGGCTGATGCCGCCGCCGCCGCCGCCGAGCATCCCCAGGATGATCGCGAAGATGTTCCAGCCGAGCAGATCGAGCAGGATCGCCGAGGCGACGACCACCATCCCCGGATCGGTGCGGAACAGATTCAAATCGATCAGGATCTTGACGATGACCGGCAGCGCCGAGATCGCCATCGCGGTGGCGAAAAAGAGCGCGAAGATCAGCGGATCGGAGCCCGCCTCGGCCCCCGCCAACCGGGGAAAGAACCACGCCAGCGCCAGCCCCGCGCTAAACGGGAACGCCATCCCCAGCAGGCCGACGTGAAACGCCGCCTTCCCCTGCCGGAAGACGGTCGACAGGTCCACCTCCATGCCGGCCACGAGCAGGAACAGCGAGATGGAGACGGTCACCAGCCCATGGAGTGCGACGGGGAAATTCCCGTCGGTGGGAAACAGCAGCCGGCTCCATTCGGGCGCAATCGCGCCGAAGACGGTGGGGCCGAGCAGGATCCCGGCGAGGATCTCGCCCAGGATCGCCGGCTGGCGGAACCGCGTGGCCAGCTCGCCCAGCAGCCGCGCCGTGCCCAGCAGCACCGCCAGGGCAAAAAACAGGACCGTCATTTCGTGGTGCGACAGCCCGTTCATGGAGCCACCCGCGGCCGATGAGGTGACGGACGGTAGAACAGCAGCGCACATGGGATCTGCTGCAGGACGACGCTGCGCCGGTTGTCGAAGAACCGGTGCAGCAGCGACAGCGGCCGCGGCGGGGCCGGGTAGACCAGCAGGTCGGCGCCGTGCCCGCGCGCGTAGTCCATCGCGCCGACGCCCTCGCCCGCCTCCAGGCAGTGGACGCGCAGCTTGAGCTCGCCGAAGTCGATCGGCTCGATGAAGTTGAGCAGCGCCTCGTTCATCTCGAACAGCAGCCGGCGCTGATGCTGCTCCAGTTCGCGCGGGCTGCCGATGTCGTACTCCAGCGCGCGCAATTCGAGCACACTCAGTTCGCGCACGACGTGCAGGGTTTGCGTCCCGACCTGGCGGGCGGTCCGGCTGATCAGCGCGAGCATCTGGCGCGAATAGTCGTCCAGCCGCGTCGCCACGACGACTTCGCGGAACCCGGTGCGGGCGGGCGCCTGGCCCTGGCTGAGCAGCAGGACCGAGCAGGGTGCGGTCAGCGCGACGCGCCGCGCGATCGACCCCATCATCAGCGAGTCGAGCAGGCCCTCGCGTTCGTTGGCGCCCATCACGATCAGATCGATCAGCCCCTGACGCGCCTGAGCGCGGATCACGTGGGCCGGGCGGCCGTCGCGGACCGCCAGCGGGTAGGCCCCGGGTTCCAGGCCGTGGTCGCGCAGGATGGCCTGCAGCCGCGCCTGCGTCGCCTCGGCCGCCGGCGCGACGTGCAGCAACTCCAGTTCGGCGCTGAGCGTCCGCGCGATCGCCGCCGCTTCGCTGACGATCACGCCGGCATGGGGCGAGTCGGCCACGCAGGCCAGCACCCGCAACGGAGCAGGGGCAGCTTCACCGGGGGAACTCGGCAGGGGACACACGGACGGGGCCTCTCGGAGATGGTCTGTGGCGAGGGAGGAGGCCGGGAACCGATACGCGGGGTCCCGGCTCCGGCCATGATCGGCGGTGGATGCTCCTCTCATAGCACAGCGCAACGGACGCGCGCCAGCCGGAAAGCCCCAGCCAGCACGTCCCTCGTCCGTCGTCGCTGATCTTCGCCCCCCCGATGCCGATAACGATACCGATTGCGATTTGGAAACCGGGCCAGGTCCTTGCTTGCCTTTCTCATAGTCGCGCGCAATAACGAACGTCGCGACGGGGCGCGGACGGGGGTTGGCGCGGGCGCGGAGGTGTCGCCGCTTGGGGGGGAACATGCCGAGCGATTACCAGCTGATTGATGGCTTCGAACGGCTGCGCGACGCGTGCCAGCGGGTCAATCCGGGCGTCGGCGCGGTGCCGGCCGCGCCCGAGGCGGACGAACCGGCGGCGCTGCGCGTGGCGCTGGCCTGGCTGCGGGCGCTCGCGCCGGCCCGCGACGCAGCCCCCCCGGAACGCCGGCGGTTGCGCCGGCTGGCGCGGATCCTGACCGGGGAAGCCGACGACGAGGTTCATGAGGCCGAACCGCGCGACGAGCGCCTGCTGGCGCGCCGCGCGGCATGGCGGGCCGGGCTGGACCGCGCGCAGCGGCGGCGGCTGTGGCCCCTCGCCGACGACGCCCCCGACCGCAGTCTGGCCGAGGAGGCCGCCGCGTGGGCCGAGGCGCTTCCCGGCCTGACGGGGGTGCGGCCCTGGCGGTTCCTGCGCGGCCTGGGCCGGCCGGTGATCGAGCCGGAGATGCCGCTGCGGCGCTTCCTGTGGCGCCTGGGCCTGCTCGAGCGGGCCGACGGCGACGACGCCCACCTGCGACGCGCGCACGGCGAACTGGAGCGCATCGTGCAACTGACCGGCCTGCCGGCGGAGGTGCTGCGCCGTCTGCTGCGCTGGCACACGGGGGGCGAGCGGGAGCTGACCGGTGGGCGCGTGTGCGGCGCCCGGCCGCGCTGCGCGGGCTGTCCGTTCGGGGAGCTGTGCCCCTTTGCGCGGTACAAGGCGGCGCCCGCGACGGATGCGGACGGCGCGGCCGAGGCGCTGGCGGAGGCCGGCCGCCGGCTGCGCGAAGGACGCGCCGCCGAGCTCGGCGAGGCGGACCTGCTGGCGCTGACGCTGGCGGCCGGCGGCATGCCGCGGCGGGCGGCGACGCGCGCCGCTGCGGAATTGCTGCGTCAATATGGGAACCTGCGGACATTGTCGCAGGCCACGCCGCCGCAGTTGGCCGAGTCGCCGGGGATGACGCTGGCGCGCTGCGCCCTGCTGCTGGCCGCGCTGGAGCTGGGACGGCGCTTGGGCGCGCTCGCGCTCCAGCCGGGGTCGCCGATCACGTGCAGCGAGGAGGTGTGGCAGGCCTACCGCCTGCGCTACCGCGACCTGGCGCAGGAGCATTTCGTCGTGCTCCTGCTGGACGCGAAGAACCGCGTGATCCACGAGCATGTGGTGAGCAAGGGGACGCTGACGGGGAGCCATGCGCACCCGCGCGAAGTCTTCCAGCAGGCGGTGCGCCGGTCGGCCGCGGCGATGATTCTGCTGCACAACCATCCCAGCGGCGACCCGACGCCCAGCCCGGAGGATCGCGCCGTCACGGCGCGGCTGCGCCAGGCGGGCGAGATCCTCGGCATCCGGGTGCTGGATCATATCATCCTGGGCGCCGAGCAATACTACAGCTTCCGGGACCGGGAAGACTAGTCGATACCCTTGGCGATACCGATCCCGATCCCGATCCCGATGCCGATGCCGATCCCGAAAGCCTGGCTATTCTGCGTTGCTTACCCGTCGCCGCGGACTTCGTAGACGCTCTGGACGCCGTACCAGTCGGGGTTCAGGTCGTTGAGGTTGGTCGTCTCGACGAGGCGGAGACCCAGATCGAGCGCGGGGTGGGGCTTCATCTCGAGATACGGCTTTTTCTTCGGATGCGGGATGCGCGGCAACCCCAGCGGCTTGCGCAGCCGGTTAAGCCAGCGCGTCCACTTCAGCCCCTGACGTTGCGTTCTGCGGCGTTTCATCGTCGGGAAGCGCTTGATGTAGTCCCAGAACGGGATTTCGCGGTCCCCCTCGCGGATGATGATGACGTAATCATAGGGCTTGGGGAATCGCTTGCGGCGGACCCAGACGTCGATCCGGGCGATGCCGTCGGGCCGCAGCACCCGGCTGATTTCCTCCAGCAGGCGGATCTTGTCGGGCACCATGAACACGCTGGCCTGGCTATAGACCAGATCAAAATAGCCGGTCTCGTGGCGCAGACCCTCGCCGGCGTCATAGAACGCGACCGCGGGGGGCGTCACGGCGCGCGATTCTTCGTCGCTGAACAGGCCCATGCGGACCGCCGTGCGGCGGATCCGCCGCCAGTTGCCGTGGTGTTCGTAACGGTTGATGCCGTGCAGTTCGACCTGATCGCCGTAAAGCTTGCGCAAATCCATCAGCGCGGCGCCGAAGCCGCATCCCACCTCGAGGATCCGGACGGGCCGCCCCTGGCCGAGCCGGGCGTCGATCAGCGGCCGCAGATCGCCGATGCGGCGGCGCACCTCGATCAGGCCGCGGGTGCGCGAGGGTTTCTTGCGCCGCACCAGTCGCCGGGTTTCAGCAGGCGCGAACCAGCGCGAGATGAGCGTCAGGAAGGGCAAGGTCGGTCGATCATCACCAAGACGGTTCGGCTCCAACGGCCGGGAATGCACCGCGGGGAACCTCCGGCGCCGCAGGACGCGGCGCGAAGGGGAGTCTCACCCTAGCATAGAGCAACGCAAGGCACAAGCCGGCCGCGGCGCGCTCGGCTCAGTGGTTGTTCTTGCGCCGGCTTGCGATTAGGCTTGGGCGGTAGGCGCCATGTCCACCGCGACCCCCCCGATTCCCGCGTGGTTGTTTCGAGCCCTCGAGCGGCTGGGGGAGCCGTCGCGCGGCGGGCCGCGGCGGGCCGGGCTGGGGGGGCAGGTCACCGCGGCGGCGATGCTGCTGCTGTTCGCGCTGCCGGGCTCGCTCGTCGGCATCGCGATGATCCGGTTCTGGAATCGCGACGCGGCGCCCCGGTGCTTCCATGCGCTCTACGACAGCGGCCTGATGCTGCCGCTGGGGCTGGCGGCGGTGCACCTGCCGCTGGCGTGGCTGCTGCTGCACGGCCGGCTGCGCGCCACGCCGGCGGTGCTGGGCGAAGTGGAGCGGCTCCAACCGCTGGCGCCGGGGCGGCGCTGGCTGGAGCTGAGCGCGCCGCGGCTGGCCGTGGCCGGCGCGCTCGCCGCCGGGCTGGTCTTCGTGCTCGCCCTGAGCGAGGTGCATGCCTCGATCCTGCTGGCGGCGCCCGGCCAGGAGACCCTTGCGATCCGCTCGTTGACGCTGCTGCACTACGCCCCCGACCGTCTGGTGGCGGCGTTCTGCCTGGTGCAGCTTGCGACGACGGCGGCCGGGCTCGCCCTGCTGGCGGCGGCGAGCGTTGCCGGCCTGAAACTGTGGAGGCGACTGGCCCCGCATCATGCCGTTGATTGAGTGCCGCAACCTGCAGCGCCGGTTCGGGCGCCCGCCCCACACGGTTGAGGCGCTGGCGGGCGTGACGCTGGCGGTCGACGCCGGCCAGTGGGTCTGGGTGGTGGGGCCGTCGGCCAGCGGCAAGACGACGCTGCTGCGCGCGCTGGCGGGACGGGTTGAACCATGACGCTGCTGGCCGACTTCGCCGCGTCCGACCGGCTGCTGCACCGCATTTCCGGGCCCGAGCAGGCGCCGGTGCTGGTTTACGTGCCGGGAATCCATGGCGACTGGACGCCGATGGTCAACTGCCGGGGGTACCTGGCGCGCCGCCTGCGGCTGGTCGAGCTGGCCTACCCCTGGCGCGCGCGCTGGCTGCTGGATGATTTCGCCGACGCGCTGGCGGCGAAGCTGGACGAGCTGGGGATCGAATCCGCCCATCTGCTCGCCGAGTCGTTCGGTTCGATCGTCGGCTGGCAGTTCGCGCTGACCCGGCCGCGGCGTGTCCGCTCGCTGGTGCTGGCCGGCGGATTCTGCCGGCCGCCGTGGAGTTCGTTCCTGCCGGCCGCGCTGGCGGCGATGGCCGCGATCCCCCCGCGCTGGGTCGACTCCGTCATCGGGGCCTACATCCGGCTGCATGCGGGGCGGCGCGACTATGATGCCGACGCGGGGTTTCCGCCGTTCAGCGCCAGCCGCGGCCGCGAGGGGTGGCGCGCCTGCCGCAACCGGCTGCGCGTGATCCGCGCCACCGACCTGCGGCGGCGCCTGGGCGCGATCCGGTGCCCGGTGGCATATGTCGGCGGCGGGCGCGATCTGGTCGTCCCCGTGCGCCGCGAGATCCGCTGCCTGCGCGAGTCGCTCCATCCCGACTGCCGGTTCACGCAGTGGATCGTGGAGGGGGCGCCCCATCCGATCCTCCCCGCGCGGCCCCAGAGCGTGGCGAACTGGATCGCCGACCGCGTCGAGGAAGCGGAGCGGATGCGCTCCGGCGCGGCGGAGGAGCGGGAGTTGGGGGTATCCAAAAAGGACAAGTAAAAACCCCCGGAGCGAGCGCTCGCGGGGGCGTGCCGGTCAGAAAATGACGTGGGCCCGGCGGCTGAAACCAGCAAGGGAAGAGACGTTTCCCACCGGTTGCCGCCCAGGCCCGTGCGGGCGGCTGCAATCAAGAGTCATGCGCTGATTCGTTTCAGCGGCCGATCAGTGCAGGCGCGCGACGCACCACTGCTCGGGCCGGTCCTGGCTGCGGTCGGCCAGTTGGGTGATCTGGCGGGAGCCGAAGCTCTCCAGGCTCGCACGGGTCACCGTGCCTTCCTTTTCGTTCCACACGAGATGATAGAGGTTACGCTCGGGAAGGTAACGGAGTGCGATCCGATTCATGAGGTCCTTCTCCTTGCAATCGCTCCGCCGGCCGAACGGCCAGTCTGGTGTGTCTCGACAAGTTAATTTTACAGGAACTCCCGGGCCGAACCAACCAAAATCCGGCTCGGCCGGCGCAAGCCGGGGCGTTGTCTCTCCCTAGTGCCCCTGGTTTTTTGTTGGGCGCCGATGGCGCCTGATCCTTGTAACGGCCAACCCCACCGGTTTAAGAACCGGAGTTCGGTTTCTGATACAACCTTCCGCGAGGGGAAACCGGGAGGATCACGGGAGGCGGGGGAGGGCAAGCCCTTGCAAACTCAGTATGATTGATGCTTGCGGCTAGGAAGCAGAGCGGCGTCGATGATCGCCGCGCGGTCTCAGCCCCCGCATTCCGGGGAGGAAGCGCCGGCGAATCGATATCGATTTTGATCCCGATACCGATCCCGAATCCGGCGGGTCGTCTCCGATAGGCCTTATTTATGGAGAGTTCTTGAGGAATTGAGCTGGAGCTGATGGTCGGACTCGAACCGACGACCTGCGCATTACGAGTGCGCTGCTCTACCAGCTGAGCTACATCAGCCCACGCGAACCCCCTATACTTATCAATCCGGCCGGGGGCTTGTCAAGCTGACGGCCGCAGGGCCACGGGCGGCAATAGCGATCCGAAATCCGCCGCGAACGCGATCCGCATCAGGGGGCGGGCGCGCCGGGCTCGGGGAGGACGCCGGCTTCGATCGCGCCGCGCGCTTCGGCCGGGATCGCCTGTTCCACCCGGTTCAGGCCGCGGTCGAAATCGAGGAAGTGGATGCGCGGCGGCCGCCGGCTGAACGCCTCGGCCTCGGCCTCGGGCAGATACTGGCCGATCAGGACCCACAGCGTCGTGAAATCGCGCGTGAGCTGGGGGCCATACCAGTCCAGCAGCGGCGAGACGTAGATCTCCGTGTCGAGCGGGGCATAGCGCACGTAGCGCGGGTCGTTGATGAACGCCCGCGTCTGCCGGTCGAGCAGGTCGCGCAGATTCAGTTCGGTGACGGGGAAGATCGGCAGCGGGGCGCATCCCCGCTCGCCCCAGTTGAGCAGGAAGATGGCGCGCGACTCCATGAACTCGTCGCTCATAATGCGCTCCTCCAGCTCGCGCAGCGACCACCGGCGGCCCAGCAGGACGGCATCGCGCGCGTCGCGCGCGGGGAGCGCCAGGCGCGTGCGCCGGAGCGACTTGACCGGCCAGTGGTCGACGATCCGCTTGAGCGCATAGGCGTTGTGGGCATTGATCAGGCACGCCAGGCGCGCGGCGCGCGACCAGGTCCCGAACTGGTGCGGGGTGATGTCGCGCAGCTCGGCGATCGTCCGCCAGAGCGGGTCGGGATCGGCGGCGAGCGCGGCATAGTCGACGCCGTCGGGGGTCGCGTATTTGACCAGCGTCTCATTCCAGCTCTGATAGGCGGGGTCGAACGGCCGGGGGGCAAGGGAGGCGCTGCCGCGCGCGCAGCCGGCCGCCGCAAGGCAGGCCAGCAGTGCCAGCAGGGGGAGGATCGGGCGGCGCGGGGCCGTGGTGAGTGGGGAGCGGGGGCGGAACGTGCGCATCAGGCGCCTCATCAATCATCTGGGGGGGCGGCGGGGGGCCGTCGGGTTGACATCTTCCCCCGCGGCCGGCGCTTTGGCCAGTCCTTTTGAAACGAGCGACCAGAGGGCGACGCCCAGGCCCGCGCCGAGCAGGTTGGCCAGCGCATCGAAGGGGTCGAAGGTGCGCCACGAGGTCAATCCCTGGAGGCCTTCCAGCGCCAGGCCATAGAGGCCGGCCAGCACGACGGCGACCGCCAGCGCCCCGGCGCGGGGGGCGCGCCGGCGCACGATCGCGCGGACGATCAGCGCCCCCAGCAGCGTATACATCAGCGCATGGCCGAGTTTGTCCAGGTTGGGCACGTCGATGCGCCTGATCCGCGGCGAGGGCGGGGCGAGGCTGAGCGCCAGGACGACGACGCACCACACCACCGGCGGGCCGAGATAATATAGCGTCGCGCGGCGTGCGCCCCATGCCTGCAGGGCATTCAGACGCGAGCGGAGGCGGGCGAAGGGAGCGAGAGCCGGTGACATGGAGGAGCACAGCCGCAGCGGGAGTTGGACCGGCCGACAGTATGTCAGAGCGACCCCCGGAAATCACCGCTCCATTCCAATACGCCCCCAGAATTGACTTGCCCCCGAAAGGACGGCAGAATGTGAGGATTCCGGTGGTCCGACCAGGTCGCCGGCGACCCGCCAGGGAGGATTCAGGGATGAGCAGCCAAGTAATTTTCGCCGAGCGCGGCGACAAGCGGCAGGTCGAGCAGGGCGACCGGCTGGCGCCGAAATTCAACGCCGACGGGCTGTTGCCGGTGGTGACGACCGATTACGCGACCGGGGAAGTGCTGATGCAGGCTTGGATGAACGCCGAGGCGCTCGCCCGCACGATCGAGCTGGGCGAGGCGGTCTACTGGAGCCGCAGCCGGCAGGAGCTGTGGCACAAGGGCGCCACCAGCGGCCTGGTCCAGAAGGTCCGCGAGCTGCGGGTCGATTGCGACCAGGACGCCGTCTGGCTGCGCGTCGACGTCGTCGGCGAGGGCTGCTGCCACGTCGGCTACCGTTCGTGCTTCTATCGGCGTGTGCCGCTGGGCGAACCGGCCGCCGCCGGCGCGCCCGTGCGGCTGGAGCTGACCGAGGATGAGAAGGCCTTCGATCCGGAGAAGGTGTACGGGAAGAAGTAGGCGGGGGTGAGGACGAAGGACGAGGACGATTTCAGGATAGGGATGAGGGGGCGCAGGTGATCATTGTCATGAAACCCCACAGCCCGGCGCGGCAGATCGACGATGTGATCCACCGCATCGAAGAGCTGGGCTACCGCGCGCACCCGATCTACGGCGTCGAGCGCACGGTGATCGGCTGCGTCGGCCGCGAGGACAAGAGCCCGCTGAGCCAGCTCGAAAGCATGCCGGGGGTCGAGGCGGCGATTCCGATTCTCAAGCCGTACAAGCTGGCCAGCCGCGAGTTCCGCCCCGAGCCGTCGGTGCTGGATGTCGCGGGCGTGGCGGTCGGCGGCGAGCGGCTGGCGATCGTCGCGGGGCCGTGCTCGGTCGAGTCGCGCGCCCAGACGCTCGAGATCGCGCATGCCGTCCGCGAGGCGGGCGCCCAGTTCCTGCGTGGCGGCGCGTTCAAGCCGCGCACGTCGCCCTACGCCTTTCAGGGCCTGGGCGCCGAGGGCCTGGAGATCCTCGCCGAAGCGCGCGAACAGACGGGCCTGAAGCTCGTCACCGAAGTCGTCGGGGTCGAGGACCTGCCGGCGATGGTCGATGTCGTCGACGTCTTCCAGATCGGCGCGCGCAACTGCCAGAACTATCCGCTGCTCAATGCCGTCGGCCAGACGCGGAAGCCCGTCGTCCTCAAGCGCGGCATGGCGACGCTGATCCGCGAATGGCTGATGGCCGCGGAATACATCCTCGCCCACGGCAACTACAACGTGATTCTATGCGAACGGGGGATCCGGACGTTCGAGACCGCGACGCGTTTCACGCTCGACCTGAATGCGGTCCCCGTGCTGAAGGAGACGACGCACCTGCCGGTGCTGGTCGACCCGAGCCACGGGACGGGCCAATGGCAGTTTGTCGAGCCGATGGCGCGGGCGGCGATCGCCGCGGGGGCCGACGGCCTGATGATCGAGGTGCACCAGGACCCGCCCAATGCGGCCAGCGACGGGGCGCAGTCGCTCAAGCCGGAGAAATTCGCCCGGCTGATCGCCGAGACGCGCAAGATCGCGCTGGCGATGGGCCGACAGATCTGATTCGAGGCCTCCGCGGCGGATAGATTCGCCAAATAGCTGACGCCTGGCGGCAGTTTCTGCTGGCCGAGCGTCAAAGAACCGGGATCTTTTTGCCGATCAGTTTTCGCCGAGCGGCTCCCGGCGGCTCCATCGTGTGCGGTTCTGTGCCATTTTCGAGCAACGCGCCTGATTTTTCCTAACCCCTGTTTTTTCAAGTTTACGTAGATCCGATCAGATGCCTTCGACTTGATTTGCAGCGGTCCCGGCGCGCGGTTTGCCGAGGCGGCGGGCGGCGCTTGGCTTGGCGTTTGCTCCCCTGATCCGCCCGAATCGGATTGCAGGCCCGCCTGCCCCCGCCGATTCGGACAATGTCATCCCCCCGGAACGCCGAGCGGCGGCCGGGCAGCCGGCTGGCAGCGACACGGACGACGCGGCCCTGGCCAGGATAACCACAGGAGAGATGACGGATCATGGCTCTTCCGGTCAACACGAACGTTTCGAGCATCAATGCCCAGCGCAACCTGCAGCGATCGACGCTGGCGCTCGGCAAATCCCTCGAGCGGCTGTCGTCGGGTTTGCGCATCAACCGCGCCGGGGATGACGCCGCCGGCCTGGCGATTTCCGAAGGCCTGCGCTCGCAGATCCGCGGCCTGACGCAGGCCGTGCGCAACGCCAACGACGGATTGAGCCTGATCGGCACGGCCGAGAGCGCCATCGGCACCTATACCGATATTCTCCAGCGCGTGCGCGAGCTGGCGATCCAGTCGGCCAACGACACCAACTCGCACAACAACCGCCAGGCGCTCAACGAGGAAAGCCAGCAACTGCTGGAAGAGCTGCAGCGGATCGCGACGACGGTCGAATTCAACGGCTCGCGCCTGCTGGACGGCACGTTCCAGGCCAAACAGCTTCAGGTGGGCGCCCAGGCCAACCAGACGATCTCGATCGATACGGGCAACCTGTTGACCCACAACCTGGGCAAGGTCGCGCGCGCCACCGGGTCGGCGGTTCCGGCCGGCGCCGCCCTGGGAACCGGCGAGCTGCTGATCAACGGCGTCGACATCGAGTCGTCGCAGCCCGACGGCGTTTCCACGGTCGGCTCGTCGGGATCGGCCATCGCCATCGCCAACGCGATCAACGCCAAGACGAACCTGCACAATGTCAAAGCGGAGGCGCTCGCAGCGGTGTTCAGCGGCGGCCAGGCGATCGCCGCCGGTTCGGTCAACGGCACGACGGAACAGCTGACGATCAACGGGATCAAGATTTTCGACACGGCCACCACGATCCTGGCCGACGATAGCTCGGGCGCGCTGCGCGACGCGATCAACGCCAAGTCGAACCAGACCGGCGTCGTCGCCTCGCTCGATACGAGCAACCAACTGGTGCTGACCGCCGCCGACGGGCGCAACATCCATGTCGTTTCGACCGGCAGCGTCGGCGACCACCTGGGTCTGACCGCCGGCGCCGCCGACCACACCAGCACGACCGGCGGCACCGTGCGCATCACCTCGGTCAACAACATCACCGTCAGCGGTTCGGCGCCCAACAAGGCCGGCCTGACCGCCACGACCTATACGGAATTGGCCAGCACGTCGGTCAATTACATCGATCTTTCCTCGGTGGACGGGGCCAACCTGGCCATCGACATCGTCGACAAGGCGCTGGAGGAGATCAACTCGATCCGCGCCGGACTGGGCGCCATCACCAACCGCCTGGAACTGACGGTCCAGAACTTGCAGTCGATTTCGGAGAATCTCTCGGCGTCGGAGTCGCGCATCCGCGACGCCGACTTCGCCGTCGAGACCGCCACCCTGACGCGCAACCAGATCCTGCAGCAGGCAGGCATCGCCATCCTGTCGCAGTCCAACACCACGACGCAATCGGCGCTGCAGCTCCTGCAGCGTTAAGCGGCGCCAACGTTTTGGCACGGGAAGACCGCTCGTTTCCCCCGCGAGCGGTTCACAGCGAAAACAGCCGGAACCACCCCCACGGTTCCGGCTGTTTCGCTTTGACTTGCCGCCCGCTCGGCCGGCCGTGGCCGGGAGTCGCCAAGCCTGCGTCAAGCCGTGCGCAAGGCCGCGGCAAGGGATCGGTGGGCCGGCAGGGCGCTATCCTCGCCGCATCATTCAGCGGCGCCGGGCCCCCCGGGGGGCGCCCGGGCGTCGCGGAAAGGATGCGAGCCATGCCAAAGGAAGCCATCGCAATGACGGACAGCCGGCGCGCCGGCCGGCCCGCCGCGGAGGCCGGCCGCGAGTACTGGCGCGTCGACCGCGTCGCGCGCTATCTCGACATCAGCCGCAAGCGGGTATACCAGCTGGTTCAGGAAGGGCATCTGCGCAAGATCCGGATCGGGGCGCGCCAGATGCGGATCGACCGCCAGTCGCTGGAGGACTACATCGCGCGCAAGGCGGCCGACGCCGCGGCGGAGGCGCCGTGACCTCCGCTGCTCCCCGCGCGCGGCGCGCCGGTCAGGGTTCGCTCCGGCCGGCCGACCAGCCGATGCGGGGATCGATCAGGGCATAGGTCAGATCCACCAGGAAGTTGATGGCCAGGAAGAGGACGCCCGTCAGAATCAGATAGGTCACGACGACCGGCCGGTCGACCTGCACCGAGTCGATCAGCAGCTTGCCCAGGCCGGGCCACTGAAAGATGTGCTCGGTGACGACGGAAAAGGCGAGCAGGCCGCCGAACTGCAGGCCGACCACGGTGACGGTCGGGATGAGCGTGTTGCGCAGGGCGTGGCGGGCGATCACGCTGCGCTCGCTCAACCCGCGCGCGCGGCAGACGCGGATGAACGGCTGGCGCAGCGTCTCGGCCATTTCCGAGCGGACGAGCCGGATCAGCATCGCGGTGTGATACGAGGCCAGCGTCAGTGCCGGCAGGATGATGTGGCGCCAGCCGTCGGCCGTCAGCAGGCTCCAGCGCGCGCCGAGGAAGTCGACCGTGCGGCCGCGTCCCATCGGCGGCAGCCAGCCGAGCAGGACGCCGAAGAGCATCATCAGCAGCAGCCCGAGCCAGAATGAAGGGACCGAGATCCCCAGCAGCGAGCCCCCCAGCACCAGGCGCGACAGCGGATGGCGCGCGCGGGCGCCGGCCAGGACCCCCAGCGGCACGCCGATGAGGACGGAAAACAGGACGGCGACGCACGCCAGTTCCAGCGTGGCGGGGGCTCGCTCGGCGAGCATCTCGCCAACGGGGCGGCCCTGATGATAGGACAGGCCGAAATCGCCGCGCAGCAGGTTGCCGACGTAAATCAGGTATTGCACCGGCAACGGGCGGTCGAGCCCGAGCGCCGCGCGCAATTCGGCCCGCTGACGCTGCGAGGCGTTTTGCGGCAGCAGCGTGGCCACCGGGTCGCCCAGGCAGTACATCATGACGAAAACCAGGATCGAGATCGCCAGCAGGACGGCGAGCGACTGGGCCAGACGGCGTAGCAGAAAGCTCAACACGGGGCGTGCGCGTCCTCGGTCGCGGAGCGGGGGGGGTCGGGCTAGCGGCTCGGCCGGGCGCTGGCGGTCGCCTCGGCCTGGACCAGTTCCTCGCTCGCCCGGCGCAGCAGCAGGATCAGCAGCACCAGGATCACGATGATGTAGAGCCACGGAATCGCCATCAGGTAGCGGTGCAGCGAGGGCATGAACAGGCTGGTCCACAGCGCCAGCGTGTAGACCACGAACCAACTGAGGAAGAGGTTGCGCCGCACGCCGGTGTCATGGCTCAGCTCCACATGCTCCAGGCTGTTGGCGCGATCGATGATCGCATGGAGCAGGAGCAGGACGACGGCGATCAGCAGGAGCTGCGGCAGGGGAAAGAGCAGGTCGATGTAATACGGCCGCCCGAGGTGAAAGAGGAGTTCGCGGCGATAGCCGAGGAGCTCGGGGAGCGACAGGGCGATCATCGCGCCGGCGATCCACATGGCTTTCTGTATGCGCGCGCCCAATGGTTGCAGCCAGAACAGCCCGATCGTCAGGACGATCCAGCCGAAGAAATCAGGCGGGATGACCCAGCGCCGCCAGGGAAGATCGAACAGGATCAGGGCCAGGCCCCAGCACGCCAGGCTGAAGCCTCGCGATACCCGTGCCTCGTTGAATGCCATCGTCCGGTCCCCGTTTCAGGAATGCGTCCGGCGTCAAATCGGCGCGGACCCTCCTATCTTCGGGATTCTGTGTTGAAAATGCAAATCTGTCGCTCATCCGTGGTGGGGCGTGCCTCGGGCGGGATCCGTTTTTCAGAAGGGACGTCTGGGACGTAAAGGACATGAGGGAGATAGGAGACGCGAGGAGTTTCATGTTTTCAGGGGGTATCCCGGTTCCCGCCGGGCAAGAATTTGTCATTCCCCGAATTCAGACCGGCTCCGGCCGCCCCTTTCAGGGGCTTGAATCGTGGGGGCGGCGATGCAGGGTTCCGGCCTGCGGCCGTCACCCTGCGCTTTACTCCGGTCGTCCGCTTCGCGGACTCAGCCGGCAATCGAGTCGGAATCGTCCGGATTGGATTTGGAATCCTTGGGCGGATTGCGATAAGGGAAAGGACAAGCACTGAAGCTGCGGGCTGAAGGCTGCCGTCCCTGACGGGGGACTGGCCTGCTGAAGGACCCGGCAAGGCCTGGGCCGTTCGAATCGGCCGTGCACCCTCCATTATCAGCCCTCGTTGTGAACCGCCGGATGATGGGCAACGCGTGCCGCCGAAGCTCCTGCGGATCGGCCCGCGAAAGCGCCGTTTTTGCGCTTTTTTATGCCCGGCCCGTTCCAGGCGGCTTTTCCCGCTTGCAACGGACCGGGCCCTTGACTATAGTACCGGGGTTGAGCCTTGTGGAGTTTGCGGGTGGGCAGCGGTGCCCACTTTTTTGTTGTAAGGGCTCCACGAGAGATGGCGACGCCGCCCGGTCCACGGACCGGTCCGGCGCCGTCTCGCCCATTATGGCAGGCCGGTTGCCCCCGGGCGACCCGCCGCGGAGCACGACGATCATGGTCATGGACTCGAACAGCCTCAAAGCCTTTGTCCGGCTGATCAGCAAGGAGAAGGATCTCCCGCCCGAAATCCTGAAGGAGGCGATCGAGCACGCCATCCTGTCGGCCTCACGCAAGCAGTTGCTCAACTATCGCGACGCGGTGGCCAATCTGGACCTGGAAAACGGCACGCTCAACGTGATCGTGACCAAGACGATCGTCGAGGAAGGGCGCAAGGGTCATCCGCGCGAGATCGGCCTGAAGGAAGCCCGCAAGCTGACCGGCGACCGCAAGTTGAAGGTCGGCCAGGACGTGCGCGTGCCGATCGAGCCGAGCGAATTCGGGCGCATCGCCGCCCAGTCGGTCCGCCAGATGGTGATGCAGCGGCTGCGCGACGCCGAACGCGCCAAGATCTTTGAGGAATTCAAGGATAAGGAGCGCATGATGGTGACCGGGATCGTCCAGCGCTTCGAGCGGCGCGACGTGATCCTGAACATCGGTCGCGCCGAAGGGGTCCTGCCCGCCAGCGAGCAGCCGATGGGCGCCCGTTACAAGTTTAACGACCGGCTCAAGGTGCTGATCGCGCGGGTCGAGGACACCCCCAAGGGTCCGAACATCATCCTGACGCGCAAGTCTCCGCAATTGGTCATCGAGCTGTTCCGCCAGGAGGTGCCGGAGATCGCCGACGGGACGGTGCAGATCGTCGGGATCGCCCGCGAGGCGGGCGTCCGCACCAAGATCGCGGTCAAATCGGTCAATTCCGACGTCGATCCGGTCGGCGCCTGTGTCGGCATGAAGGGTTCGCGGGTGCAGATGGTCGTCCGCGAGCTTGAAAATGAGAAGATCGACATCGTCCCGTGGAGTTCGGAGGCGTCCACGTTCATCCGCAATGCGCTCAACCCGGCCAAGATCGTCTCGATCGAGCTGGACAACGAGGCGCGCCATGCGCACGTGGTCGTCGCCCAGGGCAACCTGGCGATCGCGATCGGCCGCAAAGGCCAGAACACCAAGCTGGCGGCGCGGCTGACCGGCTACCGGCTCGATATCCGTTCGGAGAACGAGGACGAGCTGGCGTATGAGGAGATTCAGCGCCGCTATCTGGAGGACTTCCTCAATCAGATCGAGGAACTTTCCGAGTTGTATGCCCAGGCGATTCTGCGCTCCAGCTTCAACAGCGTCGAAAAGATCGCCAAGGCCGATCCGGCCAAGCTGCTGCCATTCGCCGGCGGCAACGAGGATCTGGTCCAGACGCTCATTGTGGGCGCCGAGGACTATCTGAACGCGCTGCGCGAGATGGAAGTCGAGCGCCGGCGCCTGCGCGAGGAAGAAGCCGCCGCCGAAGCGGCCAACCCCGAGGGGGCTGAGCAGTCCGGCCAGACCGAAGAGGCTGGTGAAAGCCAGCCTGAAGCCGAAACCGGCGCCGGCGACCAGGATCAGGAGAGCGCCAGCGGCGAGCCGGCCGAAGCCGAGAATCAGGAGGTAACCGATCAGCGGGCGGGATAGCGGCGAGGACCAGAAATCCGAACCGTGCAATGCGTCCTCCCGCGCGGGGTGTCGACATCGGTCAGCGGACATCCCCGATTCACAACGCTGGTTGACACGGTGGTTTGAGTCGTTATTCCGGAGCAACTTGACTTGAACCGTCCGATGCGGTTATCTAGTGAGTTTGATTGGATTCTGAAGCCTTGCGCGTTCCGGACGCGGGGGCAGGAGCGACAGCTGCATGCGGATTTATGACTTGGCCAAATCGATAGGCCAACAGCTCAACATCACCGTCAAGAGTGGGGATCTGGCCGATGAATTCCGCACACTGCCGGAATTCGCCGAGATCCACGACACGATCAAGTCCCACGCGTCCTCGGTGGATGATCGCTTCGCCCGCGTGATGTTCGAGATCTACGCCCGGCGCCAGCGCGAGGGGGCGACGACGCCGGCC
>MVZB01000033.1 GCA_002068205.1 candidate division BRC1 bacterium ADurb.BinA292 | reverse complement strand
CCCGCCACTGAAGTGGCGGGCTGAAGTCTGCCGTCCTGACAGGACTGGGCGGCTGTTGGGGCCGGCACGTCCGCGGTCGTTCGAATCGGTGGTTGAGGGCCCTCCATAATCATTCCCGCGTTGTGAACCGCCGGTTCATGAGCAACCCGTGATCGGCCTTCGTTATCGCCGCAGCAGGTCCAGCGCGCTGTGGAGCATGTCCTGGGTCGACTTCGACGCGGCGAGGTTTGCTTCGTAAGCGCGCGAGGCCTCCATCATCTCGGCCATCTCGCGGAAGACGCTGATGTTGGGCAGCTCGACATACCCGTCGCGGTCGGCGTGCGGGTGGTGCGGATCATAGACGCGCACCGGTTGCGCTCCGTCGGGGCGCACCGCAGCGACCCGAACCGACGTGGCGCCATCACGGTCGCCCCGCTCCGCCAGCGCGCCATCGAATGCCTTGGCGAACGAGTCCACCGGCGCCGCTTCGATCACCACCCGCTTGCGCTGGTACGGTCCGTCGGGTCCCGTCGTCTGCTGGTTGGCCAGGTTTTCGGCGATCACCCGCAGCCGCTGGCGTTGGACGCTCATCCCGGCGCCGCTGATGTCGAGTCCCAGGAAATCACTCACGTTGGTTCACCTTTCCGCGCGGATTACTGCTGATCATCCAGCGCGCTGGCGAGCTGGCGCAGCTTGGCGGCGTAAAGCTGGGCCGTAACGGTATAGAGCAGCTTGTTGCGGCCCAGCGCCGACAGTTCGTCTTCCAGGACGACGTTGTTGCCGTCCAATCCTTGAGGGGGGGCCGCCGAGGCTTCGATGACGGGGTCCGCCGCCGCGGGGTCCTGGAGCGCCCGCTCCAGCGAGGCCTCGAAATTCAGCTTGCGGGCCGCGTAGCCCGGCGTGTTGAGGTTGGCGATATTCGAAGTGATCACGCGCTGGTTGTCCATCCGGACATCCATCGCTCGCTCCATCAAATTAAAGGTCGCGCCGAATATCTCCATGACAAGGCACCTCCGGGCACCCCGCATGTGCAAGGGGAGTGCCAGTCAATTTTTTCACGGCGATGGAGCGGAGAGAGGCCCACCGGCCGGGCGGAGAATCGGCCCGAATTTTGTATAAACTATTGATTTGTAATGGTTTATTGAGTCAAAAGGGGATTGTCGGGATTTTGGCGAAACCAATCAAGGGGAGCGGTCGATCCAGGGCGTATCGTCATAAAATTGGCGATTTGCTGCCCTCGCGCCAACGTTACGGCACTTTCTGCCGGGGGATCCGCGGGGAGAAGAGGACCGGCGGAGCGCCGGTTCCCCCACCGGTCCCTGAAGGCCTCACTCAAAAAACTGCTTCAACCGATCATACTCCGCCTTGGAGATCGCGCCCTTTGCCAGCAGCACGTCCAGCTCGCTGGCGGCCTTGGCGTCGGCGGCCCGCCGATCCTCCGCGTTAGCAGTCGACTCCGGCGGGACCTGAGCCTGTGCGCGGCGGCGCTCCTGCACCACGCGCGGCATGTTCATCGAAGGCGTGGGCGCCCGCCGCGGAGGCGGCTGCTCCGCCGGCGCCGTTGCCGGTCGGGCGGGATGGGGTTTCCGCGGCGGAGTAGGGTCGGGGGTCGCGGCCACGTTCGGCGGCGTCGTCGGCGCCTCCCCCGGCGCGGCGCCGCTGTCGGCGGCCGGTCCGCAGGAACTCGCGTGCCGCCTCCGGGTTCATCCGCGCCCGCTCAAAAATCGAGCGCTCGGCCTCGATCCGCCGCTGCTCCTCCATCGCCTGCATCGTCTGGCGGGCCATCGCCTGGCGGATCCTCTTGTATTCCTCCTCGGTGATGCCGCCCGTCTTGCGCATCCGATCGATATCCGAGAACTGCATGCCGGCGGCGGTCTGAATTTTCCGTACGCGGTTGCTTACGACGGCGCGCCAGATCTTCCAGAAGATGAACAGCAGAACGAGCGCAACGAACACCCCCAGCGCCCACGGGAGCATCTCCATGATGTAGTCGATACCGGGAATGGCAAACATGGGGTACCGCCGGCCAGCGGGAGGGTGGATCAGGGGCGCGCCGCCGCCCCCAGCCCGAGTTTAGCACGGATAGCCGCGCCGGGGTCGGGCTCGCGCATCAGATGCTCGCCCACGAGGATGCCATCGATGGCCGCGGCGCGGAGCCGCTCGACATCGGCGGCGGTGCGGATGCCGCTCTCGGAGATGAACGATTGGGTGGGGGGCACGCGCGCGGCGAGCGCCAGCGTCCGGCGCAAGTCGGTGTCGAATCGCTCGTCGCGCAGGTTGCGGTTGTTGATCCCGAGCACATCGGGGTCGAGCGCCAGCGCCGCGTCCAGTTCGTCGGCGTCGTGGATTTCGACGAGGACGTCGAGTCCGGCCGCGCGCGCCACCGCGCGGATATCCGCCAGCAGGGAGTTGTCGACGAAACCGGCGATCAGCAGGATCGCGTCGGCCCCAGCCGCCCGCGCTTCCCACACCTGGTACGGGTCGAGCATGAATTCCTTGCGCAGGAGGGGAAGCGCGACAGCCTCGCGGATGCGCCGAAGATATTCCAGCGAACCCTGGAAGAACGGGGCGTCGGTCAGGCCGCGGATCGCCGCGGCGAAGCCCCGCGTCGGCCCCAGCTCAGCCGCGCGCGCGCGCAGCTCGGCCTCGGGCACGCGCGACCGGGCCGCCGCCACCTCGGCCAGCTTGCTCTCGCGGATCCGGTCCAGGATGCCCATCAGCCGGCCGCCTCGGGCGGTTCCTCGTTCGAGACGCGCACGAGGGTCTCGAGGACCTTTTCAGCGGCGCGGGTGTCGATCGCGGCGCGCGCGCGCGCGATCCCGTCGGGCCAGTCGCGCGCCACGCCGGCGACGATCAGCGCGGCGGCGGCGTTGAGCACGGTGATGTCGCGCCACGGACCCTCGGTTCCCGCCAGGATCTCCTGGATCACCTCGGCGCGGGCTTCGGCCTGATTCTCGGCCGTGATCTGCAGATCCGCCAGCTTGCACAGCGCCATTCCGTGCTCCTCGGGATGGAACAGGTAGGTCTTCATCTCCTGCTGGGTCGCCTCGGTGATCTTCGTCGGGGCGGTCAGCGTGATCTCGTCCATGCCATCCTGCCCATGGACGACCATCACATGTTCGGACTTGGTTTCGATCAGGACGCGGGCGAAGACTTCGGTCATTTCGGCGATGCCGACGCCGATCACCTGGCGGCGCACGCCGGCGGGGTTGGTCATCGGCCCGAGCAGGTTCAGAATCGTGCGGACGCCCAGTTCGCGGCGGGCCGGGCCGGCGTGGCGCATCGCGCCGTGGTATGTCGGGGCGAAGAAGAAGGCCAGGCCGCACTGTTCGAGGCAGCGCAGGCTCGTCTCGGTCGAGCAGCTGACGTTGACGCCGAGCTGCGCCAGCACGTCGGCCGAACCGCTCCCCTGCTTGCTGGTGACGGCGCGATTGCCGTGCTTGGCGATGCGGGCGCCGGCGCCGGCCGCGACGATCGCCGCCGCCGTCGAGATGTTGAACGTGCAGAAGTGATCGCCTCCGGTCCCGCAGGTATCGATCAGGTTGGCATGGCTGGTGACGGTGACGGGCTTGGCCAGGCTGCGCATCGCGCGCACGAAGCCCTTCAGATGCTCGGCCTGTTCGCCGCGGATGGCCAGGCCGACCAGGAACGCGCCGATCTGGGCGGCCGTGGCCGCGCCCGACAGGATCTCGGCCGCGACCCGGTTGGCCAGGTCTTCATCGACCGGCTCGTTCGTGCAGAGCCGCATGATGGCGTCGCTGATGGCTTCCATGGGTGATCCTTCTTGTGCCGTATCGCCGCGAGCGTGAAATTATTTCGCACGATCGCCGGCGGCCTGCCCGGCCTGGATTTCGCGCCACGTCTCGTCCAGCACGTAGGAGAGATAGGGGGCGTAGAACCGCGGTTCGAGCAGGAACGAGTCGTGCCCCTTGTCGCTGTGCACGGTGATGTGCTGGTACGGGACGTCGGCCATTTTGAGCGCCTGGCACAGTTCCTCCTGCTCCTCAGGCCAGAAGCAGACATCCGAATCGATCGAGAATACCAGATAGCGCTGGTGGCGGCACGGCTTGAACGCCTCGACGGCGTCGCCGTTGAACCGCGCGCGCAGGTCGAAATTCTGCCACATGTAGAGGATCCGCAGATAGGCGTTGGCATCGAAGCGCTGCACGAACTTCTTGCCCTGGTGCAGCATGTAGGATTCGATCTGGTGGCGCAGGCGATAGCCTTTCAGGTCGTCCTCGGCCTGGACGATCTCGCCGCGCGCGCGTTCCTCCATCACGTCGACGTGGACGAACGTCTTGTGCGCGATCATCCGGGCCAGCATCAGCCCCATGCGCGGCGGGTCGCCGTCGTAGTAGTCGCCGTAGTTGTAGTTGCGGTCTTCCTCGATGGCGAAGATCGCCTCGAAATTGTGCAGCCGCTGCAGCGTCGTGGCATGATGCCCGGCGGCCAGCGGGATGACGCAGCGGACCCGCTCGGGATAGCGCGTCGCCAGCTCCAGCACCATCATGCCGCCCAGCGAGCCGCCGACCGCGGCCAGCAGGCACTGGATCCCCAGGTGATCGAGCAGGCGCATCTGGGCGTCGACGGTGTCGCGCACCGTCACGGTGGGAAACGCGCCGCCGTACGGCCTGCCGGTGGCGGGGTTGATCGAGCGGGGGCCGGTCGATCCGTAGCAGCCCCCCAGATAATTGATGCAGATGACGAAGTAGCGGTCGGTATCGAGGGCGCATCCCGGCCCGATGAAGTCATTCCACCAGCCGATCTGGCACTCCTCGGTCCACAGATCCTCGCAGCCCTGGACGGCGGGGTTGAAGCCGGCCGCGTGCTGACTGCCGGTCAGCGCATGGAACAGCAGAATGGCGTTGGAGCGATCCGCATTGAGCTCGCCCCAGGTTTCGTAAGCGAGCGTGATGGGACCGAACCGGTCGCCGGATTCGAGAACAAACGCATCTTCAGGAGACTTGGCAAACGTGAAGAATTGCGTCTCGACGGTAGGCAAAGCGCGCATGGTTCCTTACCGCAAAGGCCCTCGGCCGGGCATCGGCCGTCCGCCCCTTGAGACTGGCTAGGGTGGGATGAAAAGACAGGGGCCGACGTATGCCGACGCCGGCCCCCCCGTGAGCGATGGGCGTCGCGGCGGTCATGCCTGCGACGCCGACAAGGCCTGGTCCAGATCGGCCAGGATATCGTCGATATTCTCCAGTCCGACCGACAGCCGGACCATTTCGGGCCGCACGCCGGCCTCAACCAGTTGCTGCTCGTTGAGCTGCGAGTGGGTCGTCGTCGCGGGGTGGATCGCCAGGCTCTTGGCGTCGCCGACATTGGCCAGGTGCGAATGCAGTTGCAGCGCGTTGATGAACCGCGCCCCGGCGTCGCGGCCCCCCTGGATGCCGAAGACGACCATCCCGCCGCAGCCGTTGGGCAGGTACTTGCGCGCCAGGTCGTGGCACGGGTCGTCCTCCAGCCCGGGGTAGCGCACCCAGTCCACCAGATGATGCGCCTTGAGGTAATCGGCCACGGACGCCGCGTTCTCCGAGTGGCGCTGCATCCGCAGCGGCAGGGTCTCGATCCCCTGCAGGAACATCCAGGCATTGTCCGGCGAGATGCAGGCGCCCAGATTGCGCAGCGGCACCAGCCGCATGCGCAGGATGAACGCCAGGGGGGTCAGGTCGCCCAGATCGTGCGCATAGCGCAGCCCGTGGTAGCTCTCGTCGGGTTCGTTGAACAGGTTGAACTTCTTGTCGGTCCAGTCGAATTTGCCCGAGTCGACGACGATGCCGCCGATGCCGGTGCCGTGACCGCCGAGCCACTTGGTCAGCGAGTGAATGACGATGTCGGCGCCGAACTCAATCGGCCGCAGCAGATACGGGGTGGTGAAGGTGGAGTCAACGGCGAGCGGCAGGTGGTGCTTGCGCGCGATCCCCGAGATCATTTCGAGGTCGGCCACGTCGAGGCCGGGGTTGCCGATCGTCTCGCAGAAGATCATCCGCGTGTTATCGTTGATCGCCCCCTCGATTGCCTGCGGGTCGGTGACGTCGACCAGCCGGACCTTGATGCCGAACTGGGGGAGGATCTGGTCGAACATCGTGTAGGTGCCGCCGTACAGGTTGGCCGCCGAGACGACCTCGTCGCCGGCGCGGCAGACGTTGATGATCGAGTAGAAGATGGCGCTGGTCCCCGAGGCGATGCCCAGGCCGCCGACGCCCCCTTCCAGCGCCGCCATGCGCTTCTCCAGCACGTCGGTCGTCGGGTTCATCAGGCGCGTGTAGATGTTGCCCAGTTCCTTCAGGCCGAACAGGTTGGCGGCGTGTTCGGTGTCGCGGAAGACGTAGGAACTGGTGCGGTGGACGGGGACGCCGCGCGCGTTGGTGCTGGGGTCGGGCTGCTGGCCGGCATGCAGGCAGAGCGTTTCGATTTTCAGGCCCTGCGTTTCGAGCTGGGGCGACATGGACTGGCCTCCTCGTTGCAGATCGATCGCGTGAAGCACGCAAGTTGCCGCGGGGCGCGGGCAAAAGTCCGGGATAACCGAATCCCCCCTGGCGCGAGCAGGGCCAGCGCCCACTTCCCGCGGGAAGAGCCGACCAGTCGGCCGTCAGCAGTCGGAAGGGATCGGTCGAGCGGGGCGAACCGCGAGCGCCGTCGGGGGGATCGCAGCCGCCCCTCTCTTGTATCGCGGGTGAGGGGCGGATTCAATTGGAAAATGGGTTGACGCCGGCGCAAGTCGAATAGCTGAAATTATTCAGATGTATGGATCGTAAATACAAAATGACTTGCAATAGGACTCGATATTAGGATATTAAGACTCAGGAATGCACTGGGATGCCCGCTGTTCCGGGGCTTTCTTTCATCTGCCGCCACTCGGTTCCGGATCGGGGCGCCGGAGCCGCCAACCCGCTTTGAGTGAGCGCCCCACTCATCACCTGCGTCCCCTGGCTCCCGCTCTCCCTGGCTGCCACGGCAGACATTTCACATGAGGTAACGAGGCAATGTTCTCTCAAACCAGCGAATACGCGATTCGCGCCTTGTCGATCCTGGCGCGCTATCCGCGTGATCAGTTCATCCTTGTCGGCACGCTGGCGCAAAGCGCCGAACTGCCGCACCACTATCTGAGCAAGATTCTGCAAAATCTGGTCCGGATGCAGATTCTCGAATCGCGCAAGGGGAGCAAGGGCGGGTTCCGCCTGGCCCGCGATCCCAATGAAATCACGCTCTACGAGATCGTCAACGCGATCGAGAACCTGGGTCAAACGCGCCGCTGCCTGCTCGGTCAGGCCGATTGCAGCGATGAGCGCGCCTGCCCGCTCCATGAATTCTGGGTCGAGCAGACCGCCAGCTATCTCGACACGCTGCAGCACACGTCGCTCGGCGATCTGGTGCGGTTTGACGGCAAGCTGCGCTCGACGGCGCGGCCCAAGCTGACCGTCTAGCCCCAGGACTTGAAGCAAGCGAAACCGGCCGGAGCGCGAGCCCGCGGGCTCCCGCGTCCGGCTGATTTTTTTCTCCCAGCGCCACATGCGTCTCTCGTCCCTCGTCCTCGTGGACGGCTGTTTCTCGGGAGCGGAAGGGACGTAAGGGACATAAGGAAACGGGGCCCAGAAGTCATAAGGGAACCTGAATAATCCGGCAGGATTTCCTGGCCGTCCCGCCTTCGCTCACCGTGGCTTGCCAGCCGTGCCGGCCCGATTCAAAATCGCCGCCGCTTGTGCTACAACGCTGACGGACCTCGCGCCGACTGACTCCGCCATCCCGGGAGCCGCCTGCTTGTTCATCCTCGTGCATATGTTAGGGCTGCAGTGGGGCCTGGCGGGGGCGGGCCTGTGCGTGGCGTGGGGCTGGGCCCGGCCGGGGGCGCGCCGAGCCCACGCGGCGGGGGCGTTCGCCCTGGCCGCCTACCTCCTCTCGCTGGGCATGCTGGGCGCGGCCGGCCCGGCGATGGGACCGGGCTATCACGCCACGATGCTCGTGCTGGCGTTCACGCTGGCGCTGCTCTGGGTGGGCTACGCCTGGCTGGCGCGGCATCCGCCGCGGTCGCCTCCGTTCGTCGTTCGATCGCAGGCGGAGGAGGTGGTCTGGGTCAACGGCGCGCCGGCGCGTGGGCGCCGGCCGGCGGCCCACGTGCTCGGCGCGATGGTTGCCACCGCGGTCCACGCCGCCGCGATCGTCCTGGCTGCGCGGCATCTGAGTCTCTGGTTCGCCGCCAAGGACCCGTTGCGCGCGGTCGTTCCCCAACTGCTGTGGCTCTCGCTGGCGGCGGCGCTGCTCAGCGCCAGCGTCCTGCAGGCGCTGGCGCTTTATGGCCTGGGGCTGATCGGCTGGCGCGCCGACCCGGATGAGCCGGCCGGGGAGCACGACCTGCGCCAGGCGGCGAGGGTCACGGCGACCGCCGCCTGGATCCTGCCGGCGATCCTGCTGCGCATGATCGCCATCGGCCTGAGCCTGGGCGTCGGGGCCGCCTTCGATCCGGTCAGCCCCCGCCATTTCTGGGATACGGTGTTGACCACCTCGTATCAGTTCCTGACGCTGCGGCTGGTCCTGGGGCTACTGCTGCCGCTGGTGATGTCGATTTTGGCGCTGCTGGCGGCGCGCGAGGGCCATGCGCGCCACGCGGTCCAACAGTTTCTCCCGCTTTCGATCCTTATCGTGATCAGCGAGGCCCTCGCCGCCGGGTTGACCGTCGGGTTATGGGGCATTGCGCTGTGATCAAAGGGACACGAAGTCCATCGGAGCGATGTGCAACCCGATGCAGACGAGGCGGCGGCAAGAGGGCGCGTGGCGAGGATCTGGTTCGGACGCGTGCTTCGGCGCCGTTTTGCCTCGACGGGCCCGGATGGCTGAGAATGAAGAACTTGCCGATCTGATGAGTTCCTGCCGCTGGTGCTCCCGGCATCTGGTCCGGCCCTTGCTCCGGCTATATCGCCGTGCAGCCGATTGAGGAGTCCAGGAGTCTCGATGCGCGTCCGTCTGTTTCTCTCGCTCGCCTTCCTCGCACTGGCGCTCAACGCCGGGGCCATTCCGGTCTATGTCGGGCTCTTTCAAGTCAGCGACGGCCCGAGCTGGAAGGAGAACCCCCGCGTCCTGTCGGCCCGCGAGGCGGCGGCGCTGATCTTCGGCGGCCATTACACCGATTACGCCATCTCGACCGAACGCGACACGATTAACCACAACGCCTGGCTCGATGGCTGGGGCGACACGCGCTACCTTGCCAAGCCGCACCACGAGGACTTCAAGCAGGGCGACTACTATCTGGATGCGCTCAAGCAGGGGTATAGTTTTTCGGCGTATGTGAGCGACCACACCGAAGCGGCCGCGGGGCGCTACAATTACGTCTGGCGGATCAACGGAAGTGGCGGCGGTCCCGTCGTCCCCGAGCCAATGACAATCCTGATGCTGGGGAGCGGCAGCCTTGGTATCGTGATGTTGAGGCGTCGCCGCCCAGCCAGCGCGGCACGCCGGGAGTCCGCCCCGCAGCCTGATGACCGACCCCAGCACGGCCACGCCCCCGACGGACGCGTCCGCCGCTCGACCCTCGACCGTTTACGGCCCGGTCGCGTCGTGGCGTTTCGGCCGGTCGCTCGGCATCGATCCGATCGTCGAAATCTCCACCTGTTCGTTTGACTGCATCTATTGCCAGCTTGGCCGCATTCAGCGGGTCACCGCCGAGCGGAGGGAGTTCATTCCGGCCGCCTGGGTGCGCGAGGATCTGCGCGGCGTCGACTGGGCGGCGGTCGACGTCGTCACGATCTCGGGCAGCGGCGAGCCGACGCTGGCGACCAATCTGGCGGCGATCATCGGCGAGATCCGCGCCGCGACCACAAAACCGATCCTGATTCTCAGCAACGCGACGCAGTTCAGCGATCCGGAGGTCCGCCGGGGGGTCGCCGGCGTCGACATGATCGCCTGCAAGCTGGATGCGCCCGACGACGCGATGCTGGCCCGGATCAACCGGCCGGCGCCGGGGATTTCGCTGGAAGCGATCGTGCGGGGAATTGTCGAGCTGCGGCGCGAATTCGCCGGCAAGCTCCTGCTGCAGGTCATGTTCCTGCCGGCCAACATCGCGGAGGTAGAGGCCTGGGCGCCGCTGATCCGACGGATCGGGCCGGACGAAGTGCACCTGAACACGCCGCGCCGGCCGTATCCGCTGGGCTGGTATCGGGCCAGCCGCGGCGATCACGACTCGGCGGCCTGCCCGTTCGAGAAGCGTCAGTTAAAAGTGGTGACACCGGCCGAAGCGTGCTGGGCGGAGGCGCGGCTGCGCGAGTTGACCGACGTGCCGTTTGTCTCGGTCTACCGGGAATAGCCGGCTGCAAGGGACATAAGGGACGTAAGGGACAAAGTGGCGAGTGGGGGGGCGGGGGTCAGCTTGTGTGGCTTGGATCTTCCGCCGGACGTGAATTTCAGTCCTCCACGATGACCATCGCCGCGCCCAGTTCGCGGCTGTGCGTCAGCGAGACGTGCGCGCGGCGGATGCCCATGCGCGCGGCGCGCTGGGCGGCGCGGCCGTGGAAGTGGATCAGCGGGCGCTCGCCGGGTCGGCGCGTCACCTCGATTTCGCGCCAGAGGATGCCGCGGGCGATCCCGGTGCCGAGCGCCTTGGAGCCGGCTTCCTTGGCGGCATAGCGCGCGGCGAGGCGGGGGACCGGATCCTTTTGCAGGAAGGCGAAGCGGAGTTCCTCCGCCGTATAGCAGCGGTTGAGGAACCGGTCGCCGAACCGCGCGATTGCGTCGCGGATGCGGCTCAGTTCGGTCTGGTCAAAGCCGGTGCCAAGGATGGCCATCGTGTGTTCTCCCCGGCATAATCTTCGTCCCTCGTCCTCGTGATCGGACCGAATTATTCTGCCGCCCCTGCGGGACTCTGTTGCTCCTGGTACCCCGGATCCCGCCACTGAAGTGGCGGGCTGAAGTCTGCCGTCCCTGACGAGGCTGGCCGGCTGATCGGTCCGGCAAGGCCTGGGCCGTTTGGATCGGTTCTACACGGCCACCTATTCTCGTCCGTTCAGAGTGACGCCGCAGGCGTCGCGTGAAGCTCACTCCGTATTTTCGTCCCTCGACGCGGGGATCGGCTAAATAATCAGTTCGCCCTCGACCGATTCCTCGACCGCGCGGCGGGCCGAGCGGCCATCCCAGATTGGCAGATAGACTCGGAACGTCGTCCCCTCCCCCTCGCGCGACTTGAAATCCATCCGCCCCTTGTGATTGGTCAGGATCCCGTAGCTGATCGACAACCCCAGGCCCGTCCCGCGTCCGACCGGCTTGGTCGTGAAGAAGGGTTCGAAGATCTTGCGTTGGGTTTCGTCGTTCATCCCGACGCCGTTGTCGCGCACCTCGAGGCAGAGTTCCTTGTCGCCGACCCGCCGCAGCGTGAGCTTGAGGCGTTTCTGGTAGTGGCGCTCGCCGTTCTGCTGGCCGCGCAGCGCTTCGGCCCGCTCGTCCATCGAGTCGCGCGCGTTGGACAGCAGATTCAGAATCACCTGCTCGATTTGCAACGGCTCGCCGTAAACCATCGGCAGGTTGTCCTCGATCTGGCGCTCGACATGGATCGCGTGGATCCGCAACTGCTCGCCGAGCAGGCTGAGCGCGCCATCGACGGACTGGACGAGGCGGAACGGAACAAAATTCTGCTGGTCCTGGCGCGCGAAAATCCGCATGTGGTGGATAATGAGCGACATCCGGTCGACGAGCTGCACGATTTCCTGCTGCGCCGCGATGATGCGTTCGATCGTCGCCTGATCGCGCTCGATCGCCTTGAGGATGAACTGCGCGCGCGTGCGGATGCCCGACAGCGGCTGATTCAGCTCGTGCGCGATGCCGGTCGCCATCTCGCCCAGCGTCGCCAGCTTGCTCGACTGGATCAACTGGATGTGTTTCTGGTCCAGTTCGCGGGTTTTCTCCTCGATCAACTGCTGCAGGTTTTCCGTGTAGAGCTTGAGCAGGTCCTCCAGTTCCTTCTGCTCGGTGATGTCGCGGATGATCGCGACGTAGGTCAGGTTGTTCGCCGCCGGCGCCTTGAGCCGGTTGATCGTCAGCAGGCCGATCACGTGGCGGCCGTGCGCCGTGCGCATCGGCGTCTCGTGGACCAGCACGTTCTCCCGGTCCACGGCGCGGAACAGCTCGGCCGAACTGGCCCACGGCGAGTGCTCCAGGTTGATCAGCAGCTCGAGTTTCTGGGCGCCGACCATTTCGGCGGCGTCGTAGCCGAACAGAAGCTGCGCGCCGTGGTTGAACGTCAGGAAGGTGCCGTCGCCGTCGAGGCCGACGATGGCATACTCGGTCGAGCCCTCCAGAATCCCGTTGAGGAAATTGGTCGTCTGGGTCAGTTCGACGGTGCGTTCCTGCACCATGCGTTCGAGATTTTCGGCATAGTCGCGCAGCCGCTCGCTCATCTCGCGGTCGCGAGTGATGTCGGCCAGGACGCTTTTTTCGCCGATCGTGCCGCCGCGATGGTCGAGCAGGGGTTCGGAATTGACGCTGACGACCATCGGCTGGCCGCCGGCGCGGACCAGCCGCAGCTCATAGCCCTGAGGCTGGCCGGTTTCGAGCAGCAGCCGATGCATGCGGTCAAACAGCTCGTGATCGTCGGGATGGACGAGCCGACGCATCGGCTGGCCGACCAGCGCGGTCTGCTCGTAGCCGAGGGCGGCGGCGGCGGTCCGGTTGATTTCGAAAATGATGCCGCCGCGCAGGATGCTGATGAAGAACGCCGGCGCATTTTCCCACAGGTCGCGGTAGCGCTGTTCGGTCTCCAGCGAGTTGGCGTAGTGGAAACAGTTGGTCATGCCCATCTCGAGCGTGGTGGCGAGCCCCGCGAGCAGCTCGCGCGACTCGTCATCAATCCAATCCTCGCTCAGGGCCATCAGCAGCAGCGACGCGGGCAGTGTCGGGTTGTTGTGGCCCAGCGTGATCGCGACGACCTGTTCGGGCTCGATCGCGACCAGCCAGTCGCGCAGCCGCGGCGGCAGTTCGGCCAGCTCATCGCGCTCCAGCACATGCAGCCCCCTGCCGATGGCGAGCCGCCCGAGCACGCCCTGGCCCACGCGCGGGAGGGCTTCATCCACGCCCTCGCGCGCCAGGATTTCGTGGCCCGCCGTGGCGCCCACCAGCACGAGTTCGTCCTCCTGCCGGTTGAGCAGCAACAGTGCGCCCTTGGCCTGACAACACGAGTGGATCAGGTTCAGCGAGCGGTCGACCACCTCTTCCAGTTTCAAGGACGAAACGGTGAT
The DNA here is from genome assembly GCA_002068205.1 of candidate division BRC1 bacterium ADurb.BinA292. GTDB lineage: Bacteria > Sumerlaeota > Sumerlaeia > MVZB01 > MVZB01 > MVZB01. Next base: position 6,316 of record MVZB01000033.1, on the reverse strand, counting down.
GCGCGCCAGATCATAGAGGGTCTTGTATTTGTCCTCGCTCTGGCGCAGTTGTTGTTCCAGGCGCTTGTGCGGGGAAATATCCTTGATCACCCCCTGGAACTGGAGCGGTCGCCCGCCGTCGGACTGCCAGCGGATCAGATGCGTCAGGCCGTAGATGATCTGGCCCGAGGGGTGATGGTATTTGATTTCGATATCCTGGATCGGCCCGTCCTGGGCGAGCGCGCGTTCGAGCAGCCGATCGAAATCCTCGCGCGCCATGCCGAAGACTTCGAAAATCGGCCGCATCAGGATCTCTTCCTTGTCGCGGCCGAACAGCCGGTGCGCTGTCGAGTTGACGTCGAGCAGGCAACCCGACCGGTCGCAGATGAAGATCAGATCGGGCACTTCATCGAACAGATTGCGGTAGCGCGCGAGCGAACTCTGGAAGGCGCTCTGCAGATGGCGCAGCGCCCACTGTTGCTGGTGCGTCTCGATCGCCTTCTGGATCCGCCGGTGCAGCCCGGTGACGGTCAGTTGGCTCGAATCGAGCACCTCCCATTCACCGGGTAGCCGCGGCATCAGTTCGAACAGCGCTTCCTCCGTGCCCGGCGCGATGATCAGAATGGCCGGCATCGGCGTGGGGTGGGCGAGCAGCGCCTCGAGCAGCGCGCCGTGCTCGTCCGAGAGCGGCGCCAGGCAGAGCAGCACCAGATCGTAGACCGAGACGCGCAGCGCTTCCTGCGCCGCCCGGGGCGAATCCCGCGGCGTCACCGAACTGTCGGGATAACTCGCCTGCAGGGCATCCTCAAGCTGGCGCCGGTCGATGGCCGGCGATTCCAGCAGCAGGCAGTGCAGAGCGATTCGCAGCGGTTTTTCGGCCATCAGTGGCAACCGGATTGTTCACATTGGGAGCGTGGCGGGTTCACAGCGAATCGATCCGGGTTCCCTCAGAATGCGCGATAGGTAAGAATTCGTCTCCCCTTTTCCTCACATCGGGCAATTTTATACACAAGTTGACCCCTGATTGATACCCGTTTCGATTTTCAGCGGCCGCGTCGGGGAAGTGAGGCTTCCGGGGCAGGGGTTGAGCATGCGCGCCGGTTTGCGCCGGAGGGAGAACCTTGGCGTTGGTTTCGAGAGCCGAGGACGAGGGACGGGAGCCGGGAGCCGAAGTTTGGGGTTTGCCTTCGGGGGCGATCACGAAGACGAGGACGAGGACGAATTTCTCTAGAGGCGCGGCCGCCGCGATCAAGATCCCGGATGCCGGCCGCGATCGCGGGCCAGCAGGTCTTCATACAGGGCCCGGAAGCGCCGCAGGACCTCATCCATCGTATAGCGTTCGAGGAACAGGCGGCGGCCGCCGCGCCCCATCCGTTCCGCTTGCTCCGGGTTTCGGGAGGCGGCCTGCAGCGCCTCGGCCAGTTGATCATGATCACCCGGCGCGTGCAGCCAGCCGGTTTCGCCCGGCCGCACGGTTTCCCGGTTGCCGGGGATATCCGAAACCGCCAGCGGAAGGCCGCGACTGAGCGCCTCGACCAGAACAAGCGGCAATCCCTCTCCGAACAGCGAGGGGAGGGCGAACAGGCTGGCGCCGGCGGCAAGCTCCCACGGCTCGGCGACAAAGCCGGTAAAGACGGTGTGGTCGTCGATGCCCAGCTCGGCGGCGAGCGCTTTCAGCCGCGCCAGATACCCTCCGCGCTCGACGAACTCGTCGTCGCCGATGATGAGCAGCCGGCCTGGTTCGCCGCGGCGGCGCCATTGCGCGAAGGCCCGCAGCAGGATTTCCGGCCCCTTGCGCGGCCGCATCTGGGCGATCATCGCGACGACGAACTCGCCGGTGCCGACTTCGACGCCGTGGCGTTCACGCAGCGCCTGGATCATGCGCGCGCGCGCCGCGGTCCGGTCCGGCTCGTCGGGGGCATCCAGGCCGTTGGGGATGGAGCGGACCCTGGCCGGCGGGGCGCCTTCCTCGCGGACCAGCCGCCGCGCCTCCTCCTCGCAGACCGTCACGATCGCGTCGGTCCAGGGCCGGCCGAGGCGCTCGACCCAGGCGCGCAGTGGATGGCGCCCGTGCGCCTGATTCTCATCCAGTGCGATGGGGGACTGAATCTGCGTCACGTTGGGGATGCCGAGCCGGCGCGAGAGCAGCCGCGCCATCAGGTGCGTGCGGCTGGTGTGGGCCTGCAGAATCTGGATGCGGTCGCGCCGGGCGGCCCGCGCCATGGCGACGAGGGGAGTCAGGTCGAAGCGGCCGGCGCTGCGAAAGACCTGGTGCGGGATGCCGTCGGCGCGCAGCGCCTCGCTGAGCCGCCCCTGCGAGAGACAGTAGACCGAGGCGGCGACGCCGACCCGCGGCGAGGCGAGCGCCAGCCGGCGCACCATCTGCTCCGCGCCGCCGAAATGGCGGCCGTCCAGCAGATGGGCCACGCGAATCGAGGCCGCTGCCGCGCGGGCTGACAGTTCCGGTTGGGGCATCATCGGTCGCGCGTCAGATCCGCGAGCATTTCCTCCACCATGGCCTCCCAGGATCGAGACCGGGCGTAATCGCGTCCCCGTTCGGTTTTTTTGCGGATGCTTTCCGTTTCCGCTCGGATCCGGCCGGGTGCGGCGCGCCAGTCCTCGGCCGTCGATGCGATTTCGACATAGTCGCCCAGAAAGCGCAGCACGTCGGGCAGGGGCGTGCTCAGGACCGGCTTGCCTCCCGCCAGGTACTCCAGCGCCTTGACGGGATAGAGGAAGCGATGCGGCCCGCCGGTATCATAGGGGATGATGGCGAAATCGAACAGGGCGAGCCAGGCGGGGAGTTCCGCGTAGGGCCGCGGACCGGTCCAGCGCAGCCCGGGGTGCCGGCCGGCCTGTTTCACGATCGCCGGCGCGCGCGAGGTAGTCGGTCCGATCAGGAGGACGCGTGCGCCGCCGGCAAGCAGCGCCTCGACCAGTTCGCCGCGCACCCGCTCGTTGAGCGCGCCAAAATAGCCGGCGAGCGGGCCGTCGCCCGCGGGCAGGATCGGCCGCAGCGCCGCCACCCGGCGGGCGTCGGGCGATGTGAAATGATCGGCATCCACGCCGCACGGGACGAAGCGGATCGGCTTGCCGCGCGCCGCCGCCTGGTCGCGTAGACGCGCCTCCAGCGAGGCCGTGCCCGTCCAGATGCGATCGGCGACGCGCAGCGCCTCGTCTTCGCGCGCCCGCGCCCACTCGGCCGACGGGGCCTGCGCCGTCAGATCGTCCATGCAATCGAACACGCGCATTCGCGCCGGGAGCGCCGCCGCGACGCCCGCCCAGCGCGGATCATTGAAGATGATGGTCTCCCCCCCCCGGGGCGATTCCCGGTTGAGGGCCGCCGCCATCAGCCGGCGGTTGACCTCCGCCGCGATTCGCAAGCGGCTGCCCCCCGGCACGGCCGCGGGAGAGAGGATCCGCAGACTGGGGGGCAGATCGACCCCCGGTGCGGCGCCTCGCCCCCGCCGATGCAGATAACCCGGGGCGGCATAGGTCACTTCCCATCCGCGCCGCGCCAGGCCGACGGCCAGGTGCTGCGGCCGCTGGAACGCGCCGGACCATTCCACGAACGAGAGAATCAGGATGCGGCCAGTCAACGGGGCGGGTTCTTTCGACGGGGTCAGATGCGCAGGGCGTCGGCGAGCCGCGTCAGCCAGGGTCGCCGGTGCGGCAGCTCGACCTGATGGCGCGGATAAAAGCCGAATTCGTAGATCTGGACGATCTGTTCGGCCGCCCTGGCCCAGCTGAAACGGTTCGCGTTCTTGCGCCCCTCGGCGATCAGATACTCGCGCAGTCCGTCGTCGGTCAGCGCCAGTCCCAGCAGGCGGACCGTTTCGTCCAGATCATCGGGATCGACGTAGAGCGCGCCCTGTTCGCCGGCCACCTCGGGCAGCGCCATCGCATCGGCCGCGACCACCGGCACGCCGCACATCTGGGCCTCAAGGATCGGAATGCCGAAGCCCTCGGTGCGGCTCAGGATCAGGAACGCCGCCGCGTGCTGGAACAGCACGACGCGTTCCTCGTCGCCGATGTCCTGGATGATCCGGACGCGGCCCTCCAGGCCATACTGGGCAATGCGGTTCATGATCGGCTTGAGCGGATACTCGTGCCCCTGGATGTCCATCAGGAAGTGCAGATCGTCCATCGAGTCGTTGAGCTGGCGCAATCGGGCGAAGGCGCGGAGCATTCCCTCGATGTTCTTGTCCGACCGGGCCGAACCGGAATAGAGCAGATAGCGGGGGGGGAGGTTCAACCGCGAGCGGATCAGTTCGAGCGTGGCCTCCTCGGCCGCCTGCCGGAAATCCTCGTTCACGCCGGAATGGACCACCAGCGTGCGATGAAAGGTCTCGGGGAAGAGCTCGGCCAGCGCATCGCGGGTCGCCCGCGAGACGCAGATGATCCATTTGGCGCGGCGCAGCGCCAGCGGGTAGAGCACGTAGCGCCGCAGCCAGCTCTGCGGCCCGCGTTTGGGTCCGAACCCGATCTGCTCGCGGCTGAAGGGGAGCGTGTCGTGCACGGTCAGCATGACCGGGCAGCGCGCGCGGATCGAGACGTAGGGGAAGAGGACGTGGAGCAGGTCGAACGCTTCGGGCCGCACCATCCGCGACAGTTGCCACATCGAGCGGATCGAGAGCGGGTGACCCTTGACGCGGACGATGGTGAAATTCTCGCCCAGCTTCAGTTTGCGCTTGAGCCGATGGTGCACGAAGACGGTGTACTGGTTCGCGCGGTCGATGCGCGACATGGCGACCAGCAGGTTTTCGCTGTAGCGCGCCACGCCGGAATTGGCGGAACCGAGGAAGCGCGCATCGACGGCAATCTGCATCGGCCAGGGTCCGCTTCATGGGGTGGGCGCGCGCCGGTTGCGGGCGGCCCGCGGCGGCGGCGCGGCGCTAGAGCTGGTATCCGCGGCGCCGGGCCAGCTCTTCCTTCTTGCGTTGATACAGCGCCTGATACTCGAACGACCCTTCGGGAGGGGCGGTTTTCATGCCGGCCAGCGTGCGGCGGACCTCCTCGTCGAGCGCCTCCTCCTGCCGCAGGTTGTCCAGAATCGGTTTTTCGACCCAGGCCGTCACCTGCGACAGCCGGCGCGAGGTCTTGACGTAGCGCTTCTTGACCAGCTCGAAGGCGATCTTGTAGGCGATGGCATTGATCCGGTCCTCGGAGAGTCTCATGCTCAGAGCACCATCTTCCTTTCCTGGGCCAGCTTTTGTTTTGCCTTCAGCACCAGTTTTTCGAACGAAGCGCCGGTCCGGTCGATCTCGCCGCGATGGCTTTCGAGCACGCGGCGGGCTTCCTCCTCGATCTCGTCCTCCATGCGTAGATCGTCGGTGATCACGCGGCGGACCAGGCCGACGATGTGGTCGCGGCTCTCGTGCAGTGTCAGTTCGGGATTTTGCGAGAGCGATTCAAAGACGAGGTTGGCCAGATGCTCGATTTTTTCCGGTCGAAGCCGCATGCGTGAACATCCTTTCGGTCGGCCGCCCGCCGGTGGCGGTTTTTCGCCATAGTATCGCACCGGCGCCGCATGTCAATCAATCCCCTCGCTCCCAAATCAAGGTTCGTCTCTCGGCTCTCGTTCTCGTCCTCGGCTCTCGAGAAGACCGCCGGCCCACGAAAAAGCCCGCAAATCCCGATGACCGGTTGACTTGCGGGCGGAAACCGATGGTGCCGGGAGGCGGAGTCGAACCACCGACACAGGGATTTTCAGTCCCCTGCTCTACCAACTGAGCTATCCCGGCGCAGTCGGAACCCATACACTAGCGAGCCGGTGGCGGCGCGTCAAGCGGGTTTGGCGGGAGGAATTACGCGCCGGGGGATGGACCGCTGGGCGACTCATGAACCCGCGATTCACAACGAAGGGGAAAAACGAGGCGGGCCTTTTGGGGCGATTACGAGGACGGGCGAAGACGAGAGACGATGGACGGATTTTTGAGTGAGGACGAGGGACAATTTTGGATTGAGGGACAGCGGCGGGGGAGGTGGCGCGCCCGAGAGGAGTCGAACCCCTAACCTCTTGATCCGTAGTCAAGCGCTCTATCCAATTGAGCTACGGGCGCGCACAACGAGACCATATCTTATCAGGGATTGGCCGCGAGTCAAGTCCTGACCCACGCGTGATTACGCGTCGGTGATCGCCGTATCGCTTTCGAACCAATCAATCGGTTCTTTCGATTTGGGGGATCGTGACCGTGGGTTGAATGGCCGCCGGGCGGCGATTCAATCCCCGGCCTGGATATCGAACCGCTGACGCGGTTCCTGAAGACGCAGCAACCTCAGCGCGCCGGCGGGCAAGGCGGAACCAGCTCACCAGCCGAACGCGATCCGCTCGGCC
>MVZB01000032.1 GCA_002068205.1 candidate division BRC1 bacterium ADurb.BinA292 | reverse complement strand
ACACCTATACGAAGGTGGAAAAGATGCTCGACCCGTGGCCGCCGTTTGAGAACAGCGAGTATTACCCGATCGCGACGTATAACATCTTCGACCCCAAGACGGTGCAGGACGCGGGGGCGCTGGAGCAGCGGGCCAACGAGAAGTACAACCAGGCGTATATCGCGTATCAGCAGCGGAATCTGGCGGGAGCGCTGCAGTATGTGAATGAGGCGTTGCAGATCGCGCCGAATCATCGGGCGGCGCGCCAAATGCTGGAGAAGCTGAACGCCGAGATGCAGCCGGCGGCGACCGACGGGGCGAGCTCGCCGACGGCGGGGGGCGGCTAAAGGCGGTTTGGCCTGGAGCCCGCGCGGTCCAGTGCCCTGAAACCATGCAAAAAGCCATGGTTTTACTTGACAAAAGTCCGCGCGATAGCGAAGACCATTGTGGTGCTGTTACCCGGAAAGGGTTTAGCCCTTGGGAAGGGGAGATCCGCCGCTTGACGGGGGGCCACAAGGTCCGGGCATTCCAGCGGGCGCCGGGGGTCGGGGGCCCGCGCGGTGAGACGGAGTGCCCGGTCGTCCACCAACCACGCTGAACGCCGATGCCGGAGATGACCCTGCACCCGCTGCCGGCATCCAGACCCCGGCGAATATCTCTAACGCAGCCCATGTCGAGGAAGTAGGAACCATCTGATGAAGACCGCTGTTTCCGCCTGCAGGGCCATCGGGGCGACGCTCGCCCTGATCCTGCTGAACGGCCCCGCCTTCACCCAAGTCGTCGGCCAGCAAGCTGTCTGGGGCCGTCGCGCGGCGCGGGCGCCTCAAGCCGCCGCGGCATGGCAAGAGCAGGATCTGCGCCAGCGGCTGGGGCGCGTGGGGCTCGACTCGGCCGCCGCCGGCTCGGCGCGGCTGGTGGCGCAGGCCAACGAATTCCAGGCTATTCCCCTTCCTCCCGATCAAGGTCAAATGCTCCCCGGAGGCGAGCCGACGACGCGCACGCTGGCGGTACCGGCGGTTGTCGACGAAGCGATGCCGGCCCGCGCGGCCCGGCCCGAACCGATGGCAACGGACGGGCTGGCGCTGCCGCCTCCGCCCGAGGCCACGACGCTTGATGCGCCGCCCGCTGAGATTCTTGTCGACGACATCACCCGGATCCAGGTCAACACGCTGGTCAAGCGCGCCGAGCGGCTGGCGGCCGATGGCGATCTGGCGGCCGCCCAGGAAGCGCTGGACAAGGCCTTTGACCTGTGGCCCGAAAGCCCCGAGGCGCACAAGGTGGCCGAGATGGTGCCGGGCTTGCGCAAGCCGCAGCCGGTGCTGCGCGAGGCGGAGCTCAACCCCAAGCCGCCGATCATGACGCGGATGTTCGAGGAACCTCAGACGCTGGATGGGGAACTGGGGATCATGCACCGGCGGGCGGTCGAACTCTACAACCAGGGGGACGTGCGCGGCGCGCGCGCGATCTGGCACCAGATGAACGAGATCGATCCGGAGAACCCGGTGGCGGTGACCTGGCTGGAGCAGACCGAATCGGCGATGATGCAGATCATGGCCGACGAGGACCGACGGACGCAGGTCGAGCAGCTTCAGACGCAGGCCGAAGTGCTGCTCAATTCGCCGATCACGATCTCCACCGACCGCAACGTGTCGTTGCCGGAGTTCATGTACAACCTGTCGTTCACGACGCCGATCGAGCTGCAATACTACATCGCCGACGGCGCCGACGCCCCGATCTACGCCAACTTCGTCAACAAGCCGCTGCACGAGGTGCTCGACACGGTGCTGGGGCCGGCGGGACTGCGCTGGCGGATCGATGAGAAGAACGTCATTACAATCGAGCCGGATCTGCAATCGCGGACGTACCGGCTGACGCCGAGCCAGGTCGATCAGCTGCGCGCGCTGCAGAACAGCGGGCAGCTTCAGCAGATCGTCTGGGGTCGGCCTGACAAGCCGTCGTCCGCGGTGGACATCACCTTGGACGAACGCGCGAACATGCTGATCATTACCGGTTCGCAACTGCATATCGAACGGATCGAGAGCTGGTTGCACTCGGCCAGCGGCGAGGCGACGACGCCCGACCTGGTGACCGCGTTCTACAAGATCAATCCGCAGGACGGACCGAAGATCAAGTCGCTGATCAACTCGATCATCAAGACGGATCCGGATGCCGATCCGTTCGACGTGGAGAAGAAGATCCTGGTGGATGGCGAGGACTTGATCGTTCACGAAACGCCGGAGAACATCCGCCTGATCGAGGAGCTGCTGCTCAATCAGGACTTCATCCAGCAACTGCGCGACGAGGAACTGGATCTGGCCAACTTCAATCTGATCCCGCGCGACTGGGAAAAGGTGGATGAAGAATTCATCGCCAACGTGGTGGAGATGATCGAGGTCTTCCTGTACGGGCGTGAGGGGCGCAGCGCGGCGGAGGCACAGGGGCGGCGGCTGACGTTCGACGATGCCACGCTGACGCTGAGCATCATCGACACGCCGAGCCGGCTGGAGGATGTCGGGACCTACATTAATTCGTTGCCGCAGTTCCAGTCGGAAAGCCAGCAGGAGATCGTGTTCCTGAAGTATCAGATTGCAGAGGAACTGGCGGCGAACCTGGAACGGATTCTGAACCTGACGTCCACCGGCGGGGCGTTCGGGACCGGCGGGAGCGAAATCGTGATGCAGTTGCGCCGGGGCGAGGAACAAACGTTCCAAAACGCGCGCTTCCGCGCGATTGAGTTCCAGGGGGCCACGACGGGCAGCCAGGATGACGACCGCTACGACCAGGAAGTCCGGCTCCAGGTGATCTATGGCGGGCAGGTTAACGAGACGTCGATCCGCGAGTTGACGACGACGCAGGTCGAGGATTTTGAAATCACCGGTGAAGACATCACGGCCAACGAGAACGGCAACGGCCGGGCGCGGCTGCGGATCCGCTACATCCCGCAGCTTTCCGAGGGGATCCGGTTTGAGGATGAGCGGCTGGCGCAGCAGCTGCTGGACCGGGTTGATCCGCTGGAAGAGGACGGGATATCGATCGAGCCGTTCGGTGGGCTCAACGCGCTGATTATCCGCTACAACAACCTGCCGCTGTACCAGCAGGCGAAGGATCTGATCGTTCAGCTCGACCAGCCGATCCGGCAGGTGGAGATCGACACGAAGTTCGTGGAAGTGAACGAGACGCGGGCGAAGGAATTCAGCTCGGACTTCAATATCGCGGGTCTGGGCCGGGGGCGCGACATCGACTGGTCGAACCAGATGATCAACACGAAGTTCGCGCAGGATATCGACGAGTTCCGCGACGTCTTTTCGCCGCCGGTGGAGAACCCGCTTAACGCGAACCTGATCAAGGGGACGACGGTCTTCAACGCGATCATCGGCAATTTCCCCAACATTCAGTACACGCTGCGGCTGCTCGAAGCCGAGGCGATCATCAATATCGTGAACGGCCCCAAGGTGCTGGCGCTCGACGGCGAGGAGGCGGAGTTCCGGATTGAAACCTACGTGCCGCAGCAGAACCTTACGCAGGGCAACCAGACGCTGACGCGGGTGTTCAACGCGTTTGAGAACGCGGGGAACGAACTGGAATTTGCCGATCAGGACGAAGTGGACAACCAGGGACTGGTGTCGGGCGTGGTGTTGCGCGTGACGCCGGAGATTACGTCGGCCGATTCGATCATCCTGAGCGAGCTGTCGGCCGAGCTGATCGACTTCGAGGGCTGGCTGGCCGACATCATCGAACCGGTCGTGAGAGATGTGGCTGACCTGACCGAGGACCAGTTCTTCACGCCGATCGTGGCGCCGACGGCCACCAGCAATTACTCGCAGCGGATGGTCCAGAAGCGCAAGAAAATCCTGACCGACGCGCGGATTTCCAACGGCGGGACGATCGTGATCGGCGGCTGGACCGGCGAACGGAGCCAGGAGTTGACCTCCGGCGTGCCGGTGCTGCGCAATATGCCGTATTTCGGCAAGCTGCTCTTCAGCCGCAATCAGACGACCAAGGATCGGACGACGCTGCTGATTTTCCTGACGTGCCTGATTATCGAATAATCCAGCGGACCGGCTGGATTGCCTGATGGACTGAACAGGCGGCAAGCCGCGGGGCTTGCGCCGACCGGGAACCACGCCGGAGAGCGACGGGGCCAGCCCCGCGCCGGTCGTGGAACGCACCGGCCCTCTTTCTCGCCGGCCCGCGCGCGGCGCGCCGCCGCCACCGACGGCGCCGGTCGCCGCCCCATCCGTTGGTTCCACCGCCTGACGGCCAGTCGATTCAAACCGGCGTGCGCCCTGCCCGCCCAGCCAGACCACCATGCACGCCTCCGACGACAAGACGCTCTACCTGATCGACGGTCATTCGCTGACGTTCAAGGCGTACTATGCGGTGCGCGGGCTGACGAATGCGCGCGGGGAGCCGACCGGGGCGGTCTTCGGGTTTCTGCGGATGCTGCTCAAGCTGCTCGATGACAGCTCGCCGCAGTATCTGGCCGTGGTCTTCGACACGGGGAAACCGACGTTCCGCAACGAGCTGTATGATGCTTACAAGGCCAATCGCGAGGCGCCGCCCCCCGATTTCGGCGTGCAGATGGGCTGGGTTCTCCAGTTGCTCCAGGCAATGGGGATTGCGGTTTACTCGATGGACGGGTTCGAGGCCGATGACCTGATCGGGACGATGGCGCGGACGATGGCCGAGCAGGGGCGCGCCGTGATCGTCTCGGCCGACAAGGACCTGCTCCAGTTGGTGACGGACCGGGTGCACCTGCTGCGGCCGGGGTTGAATGAGACGATTCTCTATGATCCGACGCGCGTCCGCGAGCAATTGGGGATCCGGCCCGACCAGATGATCGACTGGCTGGCGCTGGTGGGCGACAGTTCGGACAACATCCCCGGCGTCCCCGGGATCGGCCAGAAGACGGCGACCACGCTCCTGCAGGAGTACGACACGCTGGAGCGCCTGCTGGCGCGGGCCGGCGAGCTGAAGCGACCCAAACAGCGCCAGGCGCTGCTGGAGAACGCCGAGCAGGCGCGGCTGGCGCAGCGGCTGGCGGCGATCGATTGCGACGTGCCGCTGGTCTGGAGCCCGGCCGATTGCCGCCTGCCGGAGAATCTGTTCAGCCCCGAGGCGGCGGCGCTGATGGCGGAACTGGGATTCCACTCGCTGCTGCGCGAAAAGGGGATCGAACCGGCGCGCGTTGCCGCCGCCGCGCCCGCCGCCGCACACCCGCCCGAAACCCGGCTGTATGCCAGCCTGACCGAGGAAGCCGAGCTGCGCGCCTGGGTGGAGGGGGCGATGCAGGCCGAATGGCTGGCGCTGGATACCGAGACGACCTCGACCGATTCGGTAACGTGCCGGCTGGTCGGCATCTCGCTCTGCCACGAAGAGGGGAAGGCGGTTTACATTCCGGTGGGGCACCGGATTCCCTGCCCGCCGCGGGGCAATGCCGCCCAGGCCGCGCCGGAGGCGGGCAACGACCAGCCGGAGATGGCACTGGATTTCGAGGAGGATGCGCTGCTGGAGTCGCAGCTTCCGATTGCGACGATCCGGCGGCTGCTCGAGCCGCTGCTTGCGGGCCGCGGACCCCGACTGGCGGGGCATCATGCGAAGTTCGACTGGAAGGTGTTGCGCCAGGCGGGCTTCAACCCGGCGCCGCCCGCGTTCGATTCGATGATCGCCTCGTATCTGCTCGACCCGGACAAGGCGACCGGGCACGGGCTGAAGACGCTGGGCAAGGAGATCTGCGGCTGCGAGATGCGCCCGATGACGGAGCTGATCGGGACGGGCCGCGGCCAGATCACGATCGACCGGGTGGCGCTGGACGATGTGCGCGACTATGCCTGTCTGGACGCGGATATCACGTTCCGGCTGCGGCGCGAGCTGGGCCGGCGGCTGGATGAGCACCCGCGCCTGCGCAAGCTGATGGACGAGCTGGAAATGCCGCTGGTGGAAGTGCTGATCGACGTGGAACTGGGCGGGTTCACGGTCGATCCGACCTGCCTCAACCGGCTGGGAGGGGAGCTGGCGCAGCACCTGGCCGACCTGAGCCGGCGGATCTGGGAGGCGGTCGGTCATCCGTTCAACATCGGGTCGCCGCGGCAGGTGGCACAGGTGCTGTTTGAGGAACTGGGGCTGAAACCGGGGAAGAAGCTGAAGACGGGCTACTCGACGAACGAGGCGGAGCTGGAGCGGCTGGCGCGGGATCATCCGGTGGCGCGATTAATTCTTGAACATCGGGGCTACGAGAAGTTAAAATCCACGTACGTGGATTCGCTGCCCAAGCTGGTTAATCCGAAAACGGGCCGGATCCATACCTCATTCCATCAAACCATCGCCGCCACGGGCCGTCTCAGTTCAACCGATCCCAACCTGCAAAACATCCCAATACGGAGTGAGATGGGCCGAGCCATCCGGCGCGCCTTCGTCGCCGATGGACCACAATGTTTGCTGCTGAAGGCGGATTACTCGCAGATCGAATTGCGCATCCTGGCGCATATCAGCCGGGATCCGGCGTTGCTGGCGGCCTACCGCGAAGGACGCGACATCCATCGCCAGACGGCCAGTGAAGTGTTCGGGGTGGCCCCCGAGCAGGTGGACCGCGAGATGCGGTCGCGCGCCAAAGTGATCAACTTTGGCATCATCTACGGCATGAGTCCGCACGGTCTGGCGCAACAGCTCGAGATCAGCCGGGTCGAGGCCGCCGAATTCATCGACCGCTACTTCAACACCTACCCGGGGGTGCGGCGCTGGATCGAGGAGTTGCTGGCCGAAGCACGGCGCACCGGCTATGTCGAGACGCTGATGGGTCGGCGGCGGTTGGTGGGGGATCTGAACCAGCGCAATCGGATGGTGCGCGAGGCGGCCGAGCGGGTGGCAGTCAACACGCCGATTCAGGGGACGAGCGCCGACATGATCAAACGGGCGATGATCCTGATTCATCGCCGGCTGAACGAGGTGGCGCCCGGCGCGCGGATGGTCTGCCAGGTGCACGACGAGCTGGTATTTTCGGTGCCGCGCGACCAGCTGAAGCCGGCCGAAGGCTTCATCCGCGAGCAGATGACCGGGGCGCTGCCGCTCGCTGTGCCCGTTGAGGTGGAAATCCATTGTGCCCCCAACTGGGCGGAGTGTTAGCGGGTGTCATTCATCCTGGGGCTGACGGGCACGTTCGGCAGCGGCAAGACGACGGCGGGGGGGATGCTGCGCGAACTGGGGGCTGAGCTGATCGACGCGGACGAACTGGCCCGCCAGGTGGTGGAGCCGGGGGAGCCGGCGCTGGCGGAAATCGCCGCCCAGTTCGGCGCCGAGATGATCCGGCCCGACGGAGCGCTCGACCGGCGGCGACTAGCCGACCGGGTGTTTGCCGACCGGCGGGCGATGGCCCGGCTCAATCAGATTATTCACCCGCGGGTGCGCGAGCTGGAGCGCAAGCGTCTGGGTGAACTGGCCGACCGGCCACTGGTCGTGCTGGATGTGCCGCTGCTGTATGAAACGGGCATGGACCGGATGTGCACGCAGGTGGCGGTGGTGAGGATCACGGAGAACCAGCGATTTGCGCGGCTGCGGCGGCGCGGATTCAACGAGCAGGCGATCATCGCCCGGTTGGGCATGCAAATGGCTCAGGCGCGTAAGGTGAAGCTCGCCGATCATGTCATCGACAATTCCGGGAGTCTGGACGAGACCCGGAACCAACTCCAACGGTTGCTGGAGGAGATCCGGCAGACGCGAATGAAGGCACCATGAACACGAAGAAGAACGAGAACGAGAGCGCGAACGACGCAGGGACTCAGCGGCGGCGCGGGCGTCCGCGCAAGACGCCGATCGGCCCGAAGGCGGACCTGGTCAGCGAGATGATCGAGCGGAGCGATTCGCTGGCGCGGGCGCGCCAGACGGCGCGCCAGCAGGAGGCGGCCGAGCCGCGCCCCGCGCCGACGGCGAGCCCGGCGCCGGCCGAAGCGCGCCACACGACGGCGGTGGCCGAGGAGCCGGACGTCGCGCACAACCGCCCGCGCGGACGGACGCGGCTGTCGGCCAGCGAGATCGACAACGAGCTGCGGATCATCGAATCGAGCCCCGAGGGAGACGAGCGCGAAACCGTCGTTGTCGGGCCGGATAACGAGGTCAATATCGACGCGCTGAAGCACATGCGCATCGGCGAGCTGTATCAGATCGCCAAGCACATGAACATTGAGAACTACAGCTCGTTGCGCAAACAGGACCTGATCTTCAAGATCCTGCAGACCAACGCCGAGAAAAAGGGGAGCCTCTACGGCGCGGGCGTGCTGGAGATTCTGCCCGACGGCTTCGGCTTCCTGCGCTCGGCGAACTACAACTACCTGCCCGGGCCGGACGACATTTACGTTTCGCCGTCGCAGATCCGGCGGTTCAACCTGCGCAAGGGCGACACGATCACGGGCCACATGCGTCCGCCGAAGGAAGGCGAGCGCTACTTCGCGCTGCTGAAGGTCGACACGATCAACTTCGAGCAGCCCGACAAGACGCAGGACGTGATCCTGTTCGAGAACCTGACGCCGCTCTACCCGGAATCGATGATCAAGATGGAGACGCAGCCGGAGAATTTCACCGGTCGCGTGATGGACCTGATGGATCCGATCGGCAAGGGGCAGCGGGCGCTGATCGTGGCGCCGCCGCGCACGGGCAAGACGATGATTCTGCAGAACATCGCCCGGGGGATCACGGCCAACCATCCGGAGGTCTACCTGATCGTGCTGCTGATCGACGAGCGGCCCGAGGAAGTGACCGACATGGAACGGACGGTCGAGGGCGAAGTGGTCAGTTCGACGTTCGACGAGCCGGCCGAACGCCACACGCAGGTGGCCGAGATGGTGATCGAGAAGGCGAAGCGGCTGGTGGAGCGCAAGCGGGACGTCGTGATCCTGCTCGACTCGATCACGCGCCTGGCGCGGGCCTACAACACGACGGCCCCGCCCAGCGGCAAGATCCTGTCGGGCGGCATCGACTCCAACGCGCTGCACAAGCCGAAGCGGTTCTTCGGCGCGGCGCGCAACATCGAGGAAGGCGGCTCGCTGACGATCATCGCCACGGCGTTGATCGACACCGGCAGCCGGATGGACGACGTGATCTTCGAGGAGTTCAAGGGGACCGGCAACATGGAGTTGCACCTGGACCGCAAGCTCGTGGACCGGCGTGTGTTCCCGGCGATCGACATCAACCGGTCGGGGACGCGCAAGGAAGAGCTGCTGCTGCCGCAGTCGACGCTGCAGCGGGTCTGGCTGCTGCGCAAGATCCTCAACGAGCTGAATCCCGTCGAAGCGATGGAGTTCCTGCTGGAGCGGCTGCGCAAGACCGACAGCAACGACGACTTCCTGGCGACGATGAATCAGTAGCGTTATTCCGGAACTTGTGGAGCGGGGCGCCCCGACCGGCCTGTGACAGTCCCGGAGGCTTTTTCAGATGCCCTTACGATTCGAGTGGGATCAAGAGAAAGCCCGAAGTAATTTCCGGAAACATGGGATCACCTTTGCCGAGGCTTCCACGGCCTTTGGCGATGCTCTCTCACGCACGATTCCCGACCCGCTTCACTCGGAGGATGAACAGCGGTTCGCCTTGATCGGTCAATCGCTCAGTGGGAGACTATTGGTAGTCGTTCACACCCATCGAGCCGAACGGACGAGAAGCATCAGTGCGCGAAGAGCATCGAACAAGGAACGACAGCAATATGAGAAAAATGCCCGACGATGAGGACCTGCTCGAGGAGTACGATTTCACCGACGGCGAGCAGAGGAAGTATGCCAGGCTGTACGCCGAGGGAACCAACGTAGTCGTTCTGGACCCGGACGTGGCGGAAGTTTTCCCGGATCATGAATCGGTCAACGACGCACTACGTCATCTGGCTGCTGTCATCAAACGGCAGAAAGCCAAACCCTAACAGATTCAAGCGCGCGCGAGATGGCCGTGAAGTCTGGCCAATTCTCCCGGCGAGAGGGCTTCGGCGCGGATCCGCGGGTCCAGGCCGAGTCGCGCCAGCGCCGCGTTCGCGCGTTCGCGCCCCGGAAACAGTTGCCAGCGGGCGGCCAGGGAGTTGACGAGCATCTTGCGGCGCTGGGCGAACGCCGCGTCGACGAACTCCGAGAATCCCGGCCACCAGGCCGCCGCTTCCGCCGCATCCACCGGCGGCGGCTGCGGCTCGAACACGAGCACCGCGGCGTCCACGCGCGGAGGGGGCTGAAACCGCCCCGCCGGCACGGCGAAGCGCTCGACGACGCGCCACCAGGTCGCCAGCTTTACCGTCAGGATGCCATAGTCCTTCCGGTCGGGCGGGCTGACCACCCGTTGCGCGACTTCCTTCTGGACCATCAGCGCCATGCGCCGCCACGGGACGCCCGGTCCGCACTGGGCAAAGAGGAACGGCGAGGTGATCTGGAACGGGAGGTTGCCGGCCAGGACGATGCGCGCGAGGCCGAGTTCGGCGCGGCGGCGTTCGGCCAGTTCCGACAGATTGACGCGCAGGGCATCGGCGTAGTGGAAGCGGATTTCCGGGTAGATGCCGAAGCTCTCCGCATGGAGCTGTTCCAGCCGGCGATCGAGTTCGATGGCGAGGACGCCGCCGGCGCGCGCGGCCAGATGGGTGGTCAGGACGCCGGGCCCGGGGCCGATCTCGACGGCCAGGGTGTCGGGCGCGGCGCCGGCGGCATCGGCGATGCGGCCGAGCAGCGCGTCGTCGGTCAGGAAATGCTGACCCAGGCGTTTGCTCTGGTGGATCTGTTTGAGGCGGAGCTGGAGGAGCAGGAAGTCGACGCGCGGGTAGGCGGGCATGGAGTACCGTTCGCAGCGATCTGGACGGGGGCTCAGGGCCTGATCCGGCCGAAGTTGGGCGACTTCCGCGGGGTGATAAAAGTTGACAGCCCCCGGCCCGTGGGGCATTGATTATACCATGAATGCGCCTGCGCCCGGCAAGCAGGCAAAGAGGGGACGTATCGCCCGCGGCGCGGCGTCCCGCCGGCGGCGGCGTGCCGGGGCGGCCCGCTGGCCGACACTCGCCGCACAGCGCGCCGGGCGATTCCGGCGCGCGCCATGCGCGGAGGTTCCGGCGTTGTTTTCATCTCTCATCCATCGACTGTTGCGGATCGGCGGCGCGCTGTTGCTGGGGTGCCTGGCCACATTCGCCGGCGCGCAGGTGACCGATCCGGTGTCGGAGGCCGATGCGCCGCCGGAGCCGCCGGTGATCGACGATCCGATCACGACGGACGATCAGGCGCCGCCGGTCGAGCTGCTCCCGTATGAGGAATCGGCCCAGGAGCTGGACGTGGATCTGGACGTGCCGGCGCCGCCGCCTTCGCCGACGGAAATTCTCGACCCCTCGCGCGAACCGGAACTCGAGGAGCGGATGGAGCCGGTGGTTCAATCCCCGGTGGAGAATCGGCCGATTGAGATATTCGACCCGGGCAAGGGGGAGGAACTGACGCCGATCCAGCGGGCGGCGCTCTCGCAGGCGCAGCGGCGGGCGGCGCTCGAACGGCGATCGCTGGCCGACATCCAGAACCTGGTGACGTATGAGTACGAGCTGGCGGGGACGAGCGAGCAGGAGATCCTGCGCGAGGCGATGGTGCGCTCGCTCAAATCGGCGGCCGGGCGGCTCTACTTCGGCAATTACTATCTGCTCGGGCTCGATCTGCTCGATCCGTATCTGCGCCAGCACGGCCGGCCGTTCATCGCCAGCGTGGATGTGCTGGAGCGGCGCTTCCTGCCCAACGATCAGATCTGGCTGCACGTGCGGATGAGCGTCAATCTGGACGACTTTTACAAGGAACTGGACGCCAAGCAGTTCATTGCGCGGCCCAATCTGCTGCCCAACGTCGGCGTGATGATCCATGAGATTATCGAAGGTCAACCCGATCCGACGGGGCAGGCCCGCGCCCGCGTGGAGCGCGCGCTGGAGGAAAACCTGCTGCAGACCTATTCGGAGCGGATGCGCCAGCCCGACACCAACACCGACGCCTCGGCGACGCCGATGCTGCTCCAGCAGGCGCGGCTGGAGGCGCAGCGGCAGGATATCGACGTGCTCATCACCGGCACCGTGACGGTGACGGAAGTCCCCCTGCAGCAGATCTATACCATCGAGGCGTTCCAGCAGGGCGATATCTTCTACGACCGGTATACGTTCCGCGAGGTGAAGGCCGACCTGGATATGTACCGGGTCGACAACGGCGAGTTGCTGTTGTCGCTGACCGATCGCTACCCGGCGGCCGCCGACACGGCGCGCGACGCGATGAACGCGGCACTGGATGAGCTGCTGATCCGGATGACGCAGCGTTTCGCCGATCACCTGCGCGAATACTGGACGGCGACGATGGCCTACAAGGGGGAGGATTACCGCGTGATGGTCAGCGGCGTCGCCCCCGAGCAGATTCCGGGGATCTACGGGCTGGTCCAGTCGCTCGATCCGGAAGTCAAGGTCTACGAGAAGTCGTTCTACGGCGGCGTGCTGGTGTTCAATGTTGTTCTGCCCGAGCGGGCGCCGCTCGACCTGGAAGGTTTCCTGCGCCAGTCGCACGAACCGCAGTTCGTGGTCAACCGGGTCGGTCGCCGTCAGTTGCAGCTCGAGGTTCTTTAGAGGCAATCTCTCCCCGTTCAAAGACGCAATCGGTGCCGTGACCGACGTGGTCGTGGCGGACCATGTGGACATGGCCGCCGTAGAGCTCTTCGATCACGTCGCCGGTCACTCCCGAGGTGGGATGGCAGACCAGCTTGCGGCTGAGGCAGGCGACCGTCTTGACGTAGGACGAGATGAAGCCGAGCTCGTGGGTGACGAGCAGGATCGTGATCCGCTCGTTGAGCGCATGGAGCATTTCGAAGACTTCGCGTTCGACGCGCCCATCGACGCTGGAGGTGGGTTCGTCGAGGGCAAGCAGGCGGGGTTCGCCGGCCAGGGCGCGGGCGATCAGGACGCGCTGGCGCTGGCCGCCGGAGAGCTCGCCGATGGCGCGCCGGCGCAGATCGATGACGCCCAGTTGCTCCAGCGCCTGTTCCGCCAGTTCCCGGTCGCGCGTCTTGTAACGCCCCAGGCGGGGGGCATGGCGCAGCCGGCCCATGAGGACGACGTCCATCACGCTGATGGGAAACTGGAAGTCGAAGCGGATGTGCTGAGGGACATAGCCGATGCCGCGGCAGCCTTCGGCCGGGGGCAGGCCGAACAGGCGGACCTGGCCGCGGTCGGGCCGCAGGAGGCCCAGGATGATCCGCAGCAGCGTCGTCTTGCCGCCGCCATTGGGGCCGATCAGGCCGACGAAGTCGCGCGCCGTCACCGTCAGGTCCACATCCTCGAGCACCCACTGCTTTCCGTAACGGAACGAGACCGACTTGACCTCGATATCGGGGGGGGGAGGGGACGGCAAGGACATGGCGGCGAATTCCTGGACGCGGGCCGGCGCGGGGGATGAATGGGGACAGCCGGGAGCATCATAGCGTCCCGCGCCAGGCAATGTCATCCTTCCACGCGAAAATTCGTCTGTTTTTGGAAGGGACATAAGGGACGCAAGGGACATTAGGGACAAAAAGGACATGTGAGGGCGGATTCATCCTTTGAGGGGTGGCGCCGAAGGCGTAGTCAGGGTCGTTAAAGAGCTCACTCGAATCGACGTCTTTCATTTCTCGTCCCTGTGAGCGCGTCCGAAAGCATGAACGGCAAAACTCCTTTGCTTTTTTCGGGGCGGCCTGTCTTACTACAGCCGATTCCCATTGAAAGGAACACGACCATGTCGAAGCGAAGCCACATCCTGTCATGGATGCGAGGCCTCACGCTGGGGGCATTGCTGCTGGCGCTGATCGGCTGCGGTGAATCAACGACCGCGCCCAAGACGACGGGCGCCGAGAGCGGGGCGGGCGAGGCCGCGCCACCGGCGGCCGAAGCGCCGGCCGCGCGGGAAGGGATCGCGGCGCCGGCGCTGCCCGCCGCCAACATCGAATTGCCTGCGCCCCCCGCGCTGGCGGACCCGCAACTGCTGGGGATGGTGCGCGTGCGCGAGCCGAACCAGGTATTGGATCGGCTCGGGGCGTGGGCCGAGCTGTTCCAGCCGGGGATGAACGCCGCCGCGCTGCGGACGCAGTTCCAGATGCAGTCGGGGATCGACCCGACGCAGATGACGCCCGGCGGGAATCTGGCGACGTATATCTGGGCGCCGCCGCGGGAGATGCCGGGGCCGCCGACCGTCGGCGCGATCGTGCCGGTTGCGGCGATTTCGCCGACGTCGCCTTACGCGGCCGATTCCGCCGCGCACGGCGATTACTCGTCCGTCGGCCTGGGGCCCCAGGGGCTGCAGGCGGTCGAACAGAATGTCGAAGCACTGCATGCCGCCGCGCAGGCGCCCACGGCGGCCGACGTGGAGCTGATGGCCAACGTCACGGAGATCCTCGACATTTACGGGGACCAACTGCGTTCGATGACGCAGATGGCCGGCGGGATGCTGATGATGTCGGGCGATCCGAACGCCCAGCGGTTTGCGCCGATCCTGCAGGCCGAGCTGACGGCGCTGGTCGACTTTCTGGAGAAGCTGGCGCGCGCGATGATCACCATCGATTTCGACCCGGCGCACCTGGAACTGGGGCTGTTCTTCCAGGGGGAGGCCGACAGCGGCCTGTTCGACGCGGGCGCCGTGGAGCAGCGCGACCTGATGGCCCTGTTGCCGGCCGACAGCCCGGTGCGCGTCCAGATGGCGTTGACCGATCCGCGGGCGTTTGCCGAGACCTACGCAAAGTACATCAAGCTGGCCTTCCCGGGCGTGACGGTGCAGCAGTCCGCTCAGATCGATCAGTTGGTTGAGGACCTGGGTCAGTTCGATCAGATGGTGTTCGCGCAGTCGCTCAGGCTTGAGTCGACGAGCGGCTCGCAGGGCCCGCAGCCCAAGATGATCGTGCATAGCGTGATCGAAGTGGATGACGCCGAGGCGCTGATGGAATTCGTCCGCGAGAAGATTGCGATCATCAATCAGGGGATGCTGCACGACCTGTATACCTCGATGGGGATGACGATGACGATCTCGCCCGAGCCGGAAGTCCGCGAGGTGGAGGGCGTGTCGGTGGACCATTACGCCCTAAAGGTGGATGTGGACGAGACAATGTTTCCGGCCGAGGAAGCCGCGCGGATGGAGGCGATGGTCGGCGATCTGTCGTTCGACGTGGCGCGTTTCGGCGATCTGGTGCTCTACAGCATGGGCGCGCCGATCGATGGCTTCCTGACGTCGCTCAAGCAAACGGTTGCCGTCACCCCGTCGCAGTCGATGCAGGCCTTCCAGGGCGGGGGGATCTTCTACGGCGAGGTCAATCCGGCGGCGCTGCTGGAGATGCTCCGCGCGGTCATGCCCGCGGACCAGGCGGCGCAGATCCCGGCGATCAATCCGGATACCCCGTCGCTGCTGATGGCCGGGTTCCATCGCGATCAGAAGGCGTATTACCGCCTGCGGGCGCCGCGGGCGCTGCTCGAGACGCTCCGGACCCAGCCGGCGACGGATGACCTGACCACTGGCGGGGACGCGCCGCCGCTGGGCGAACCCGCTGAGTGAACGATTGATGACGGACGGCCCGCCGGCGTCCCTATCGCATCCGGCCGACCCGGCCGTGTCGCCATCGTCTCGGCGGCGCGGCCGGGTTCTGGTTTTGAACCGCTGGGCGGCGCCCGGTTGCGCCGCGCTGCTGATCTTTTTCACGTGCGGGTACTTTCAGAATTCCCGACCGGGCTGGAACGTCAATTCGCAGTTTGGGCTGACCGCCGCAATCGCCGAGCGCGGCACGCTGCGCCTCGACCTGTATCACAACCGGCCCGAGACCGAGACGGGCGATAAGGCGTTCTTCGAGGGGCACTATTATTCCGATAAGAGTCCGGTCACGGCGTTTCTCGGCGTTCCGGCGTTCTGGGCGTATGCCGCCGCCGTGAAGGCGATGGGGCGGGCGGTCGACTACGACGCGGCGCGCTACTGGGTGACGTGGCTGACGATCGGCGCGGCGGCGGCGGTGCTCGCCGGCCTGCTGACGGGGATGCTGCAGCGCGACGGCGTGCCGCCCGCCCGCGCGGCGCGCGCCGGCGCCCTCTGGATCGCCGCCACGCCGCTGCTGACGTACGCGATTCTGTTCTTCAACTACCTGCCGGCCTGCGCGATGGCCCTGGGCGGTTTGCTGCTGACGGCGCCCGCCTGGCGTCCGGACGCGGCGGCGCCGGCGCGCTCGCGGCTGCTGCTGGGCGGCCTGCTGCTGGGATTGGCCGCCTGGACGCTCAACACGATGGCGCTGGCGGCGCTGGCTATGGCCGCTGGCCTGGCGGCGGGTCTGATCGGCCGGGAGCGTTCAGCCAGGGGCGTGGCGCGCGCGTTCGCGCCATGGGCGCTGGGCTGCCTGCTGGGGGTGGCCGGCCAGATGGTCTATTCGCTGGCGCTCTTCGGCGAAGTCGCTTCGCCCTACGCCTACGAAGCCGATCCGTTCTTCCGCGAGCAGATGGCGCGGGGGTTCATGGGGGCCACGCGGCCACGCGCGTGGGTCGCCTGGCTCGTTACGTTTCATCCCTTCCAAGGGCTGTTTCTGTGGTTTCCGATCGTTCTGGTCGCGTTGCTGGGTGTCTTTGCGCGGCTCGCCGGCAAACGCGCGGGGCGGACGGATGCGCTGATCGCGCTGGCGATCTTCGCCGGCCTGCTGCTCTACAACAGCGCCTACTTCATGTGGTGGGGAGGGTGGGCGTATGCGCCGCGCCACCTGATTCCGGCGCTGCCGTTCCTGGCGTCGGGACTGGCGGGCTGGCTCGGGTCGCGGCGGAGGGCTGTTCGTCGCGCCGTCCTGGGACTGGCGCTGATCGGGGCGGTGTTCAACGTGGCGGCGCTCGCGCTGGATCCGCAGCCGCCACCCGGGCTGCTTCAGGAAGAGCTGATGGCGCCCGAAATGGTGGACGCGTGGCCTTCGCCCTTCCTCGCGCTGCAGCGGTACGTCTGGCTGGGGAACCAGACCGACAACAACTGGGGGACGGCGCTGGGGCTGACGGGCTGGGCCAGCCTCGTCCCGCTCTGGATTGTCTGGGGCGTTGCGCTGATCCTGTTTGGCCGGCTTGATGACCCGCGGCGTGGGGCGGCGGAGCGGGCGGCGCCATGACCGCGCGGTTGCGGGCGGCGCGGCTCCCGTCCCAGGCGATGCCGTGCCCGTATCTGGCCGGCCTGGAGGCCCGCTTTACGGACTATCTCCTCGTGGAGTATGACGCGGAGGCGCTGAGCCAATTGCTGGAGCATGGCTACCGGCGTTTCGGGCGTCATCTGTTTCGGCCGGCGTGCCCGGGCGCGCCCGGGGCGTCCTGGTGCGGTGCGTGCCTGCCGCTGCGCGTGCCGACGGCGCGGTTCCAGCCGTCGCGGAGCCAGCGGCGGGTGCTGCGGCGGGGCGCAGGCGTTGAGCTTCGGATCGGCCGGCCGGTTTACAGCGAAGAGAAATATGAAATTTATCGTCGACACAAGCAGCGCTTTCCGCGTCCGGACGCCGCCGGGGAAGGCGCCGGCGATCGCGGCGAATTGGCCGGCGAGGGCGCGGAAGACGAGGCGCAGCGTCGCGAATCCTTCCGCTTCAGCTTTTACGACGGCAACCCGTTTACGCAGGAGTGCGAATACCGGTTGGAGGGGAGGCTGATCGCGTTCAGCCTGCTCGACCTGACCGCGCGCTGCGCGTCGTCGATCTATGCCTGTTTCGATCCGGAGTTGGCGCCGCTGTCGCCCGGCACGCTGTCGGCGCTGCGTGAGATCGAGTCTGCGCGCGAGCGGGGGATTCCGTACTATTATCTCGGCTACGCGATCCACGGAAACCCGTCGATGCGTTACAAGCTGGAATTCCGACCGAATGAGGTTTTCGACGGCGCCGAGTGGCGGCCGTTCCGCGATGCGGATGGGCGCTACCGGTTTGATCCGGCCGCGTTTCGGGCTGGGCGCTGGGCGGCTGAGTTGGGGTAGGGCATGGGGGGGCCTTGAAGGACGTGGAGCCGAGGGATCGACCGGCGAGGGCGCCGGTCCCACAACGCGATTCCGATTGCGATAGCGATTCCGATACCGATACCGATTGAGAATCAGGTTGAGAGATCCATTACGCAGCGGAAACCGATGTTGCCGGTGGAACTGTCGGGCGTGTTGGCCGTGCGGGCGGCGATGCGATACCGATTGCAGTAGGTCCAGTGGCACAGATACGACCCGCCGCGCATGACTTTGCGGGGATGGTCGGGAGACGGCGGCGGCCCGGCCGGGTTGACGCGCGGCGCCTCCGGCCGCGCATGGTCATCGCGGCTCCACTCGTCCCAGCACCACTCCCAGACGTTGCCGGTCATCTGATACAGGCCGAAGCCGTTGGGCGGATAGGCCGTCACCGGGGCGGTGCCGACGTAGCCGTCTTCCGCCGTGTTTATGCGCGGGAATTCCCCCTGCCAGATGTTGCAGCGGTGCTCGCCGCCGGGGGTCAGGTCGTCGCCCCACGGATAGAGCTTCTGGACCAGGCCGCCGCGCGCCGCGTATTCGAATTCGGCCTCGGTCGGCAGGCGCTTGCCGGCCCATGCGGCATAGGCGGCGGCGTCGCGCCACGAGACGTGCACGACGGGGTGGTCCAGCCGGTGGGCGATCGAGGTGCCGATCCCCTCGGGGTGCCGCCAGCAGGCGCCGCGGACCCGGCACCACCACTCGCAGCCCTGCACGCGCAGCGTGGCCCGCTTGAGGGTGCCAGGCGGCAACAGCAGGTGAAAGACGAACGACCAGCCGTAGCGCTCGGCGTCGGTCTTGTAGCCGGTCGCCTCGACGAACCGGGCGAACTGCGCATTGGTCACGGCCGTCTGGTCGATCCAGAACGGCGACAGGGTGATTTCGCGGACTGGTCCTTCGCCGTCTTCGGCGAATCCTTCCGGATAGTCGGTGCCCATCAGGAACGAGCCGCCCGGAAGCCGCACCATGCCGGAGGGCGGGGACCCGCTCGCCGGGGCGACGGGGCGTTCGGCGACCGGAAGCGCCGGGTTTTCCTCGCCGCGCGCCGGGGCGCAGCACGACTTGCGCGCACTCTCAGGGGACTGAGATGTTGTCTCCACGGCTTGCCCGTCCCGTTGAGGGGTGGACGCCATTGTCGGCCATGCGGGGAGCCGATGCAATCGCGATCTCGGCTGACCGGCGGGGGGAGTTGAAACCTGGTGGATGGAGCGACGGGCCGACTTGCGCGGCCGGTCCCTTGCGCATAGCATGAATTTGCACTCACTGACCGATCTTTCGGAGTACAAGCGGCTGGATTCGCGCTGGCATGCGTGGTCCGCGACACAAACGGTCAGTCAGCGGGCGGCTGTTCTGATCTTCGAGCAAGTCCTCGCACAGGCCGATCCACGGGCAGGTTGAGACGGGTCCGGCCGAGCCCGGGGCGGGGGTGGCGCTCAGTCTTCCCAAGTGCGGACTTGCATGGACCGGGGCGATATGCCAGCATGCCATCGGACCGCGCGATCCGCGCCGGCGGGGAACGGGCATGCCCTTCCGCGGCACGGGTATCGGCTCGTTTCAAATCCGTTTCCTCCCTCCGCCCATCGGTGGCCGACCGCCCCGGCGCACCCGGCCGGAGCGGGCGCCAGAAAGCCAGGCATGATGCATTGTCCCCGTTTTCGCCGTTTCGCCGCGTTGGCGGCCGCCGCGCTGCTGTCGGCGCTGTTCCAGCCGGTCCAGGCCGACAAGATCGTCACGACGCAGGGCCAGAGTCTGCAGGGGGTGATCGTCGACGAAAACGTCTACAATATTTACCTGGATACGGGCGGGGTGGTGGTGCCGATCCCGCACGAACGGGTCAAGATCGTCGAACGGCTGGATGTTGAGGACAACGCGCGGCAACTGCTCGAGCGCGCCCAGGAGGCGATCCAGAACGGCGATCTGAGCACGGCGCGGACGCTGCTGGAACAGGTTCGCCGGTTGACGGTGACCGATGAGCACCTGCTGGCGCAGCGGCTGCGGCTGGACACGGAGTTGACCGAACTGGAACGCCACGGCGGGACGCTGGC
>MVZB01000031.1 GCA_002068205.1 candidate division BRC1 bacterium ADurb.BinA292 | reverse complement strand
GGGCCCAGGTCCGCTGGGACGCCGTCGGCCCGGCCCGCCTGCGCGAATGGAGCGAGTGGCAACCATGAGGACCGCCGCCAAGCTCCGCCTGCGCAACGGCCTGCTCTTCATCAGCCCGTGGCTGCTCGGTTTCGCCCTGTTCGTCGTCTATCCCGTCGGCGCCACGTTCTATTATTCGTTCTGCGATTACGACGTCCTCTCGCATCCCGTCTGGCTCGGCTTGCAGAACTACCGCGACATGCTGACCGACACCGTGCTGTGGCAGGCGCTCGGCAACACGCTGCTCTATGCCGCTGTCAGTCTGCCGTTGGGGCTGGCGCTGTCGCTGGGGCTGGCGCTGCTGCTCAACCAGCCGATCGTGCTGCGGCCGCTGTTCCGCACGATCTTCTTTCTCCCCTCGCTGGTGCCGGCCGTCGCCCTGGCGATGCTCTGGCTCTGGATGTTCAACGGCCAGTTCGGCCTGCTCAACATCGCGCTGGAGACGTTCGGCATCAAGGGGCCGATCTGGCTGGGCGATCCCGCCTGGACCAAGCCGGCGCTGGTCATCATGAGCCTGTGGGGCGTCGGCGGCGGCATGATCATCACGCTCGCCGCGCTGCAGGAGGTCCCGCGCGAGTTGTATGAATCGGCCGAAATTGACGGCGCGCGCGCGCGCCACAAGCTGTGGCACATCACGCTGCCGATGATCTCGCCCGTGCTCTACTTCAACCTGATCATGGGGCTCATCGGTGTGATGCAGATCTTCGCCCAGCCCTACATCATGTTCGGCGGCAACGGCGGTCCCAGCCGTTCCGCCCTGTTCTACGCCGTCTATCTGTATGAGAACGCCTTCACCTACAACGACATGGGCTACGCCTGCGCGATGGCGTGGATCCTGTTCCTGATCATTCTGGGCCTGACGCTCATCGCCACGCGCGCCACCCGGCGCCATATCTACTATGCGGGGAAGGCGAAATGAAAATCCGCCCGCTGAACGCCCTGCTGCTTCACGTCGTTGTGCTGCTGGCCGGCGTGGCCTTCGCCTTCCCACTCGCGTGGATGGTCCTGACCGCCCTCAAGCCGCTCGAGCAGACGATGACGCTGCCCCCCGTCTGGCTGCCCCACCGGCTCTACCTGCCCGACACGGACCCGCCGGTCGAGGCGCGCCAGGTCGGCCGCTTCGAGCGCCCGATGGTCCGGATCGAGCGGGACGACACGGGCGAGACCGAATGGGTCCCGCGCGAATACGTCAGCGGCGGCGAACTGCGCGTCATCTCCAGCACCGGAGAGGAAACCGCCCGCTTCGTGCACGTCCTGGAGGAGATCGACGCCTCGCCCGAGGCGCCGTGGTACCGCCTGCGCGCGATCCATCCCGACGGCTCGCTCGGCGAGGAACGGCTCCTGCCCGCCGATCAGGTGACCCGCCGGATCAGCCTGCGCTGGGACAATTTCATCCTCGCCCTGCGCGCGATGCGCATGTTCCCGCGCTACCTGGCCAACACGGTGGTCCTCTGCCTGCTGACCGTCTGCGGCACGGTCATCTCCTGCGCGCTGGTGGCCTATGGCTTCTCGCGCATCGACTGGCCCGGGCGCGACCGGCTGTTCATCCTGGCGCTCGCCACGATGATGATCCCGTTTCCCGTCGTCATGGTCCCGCTCTATGGCCTCTTCCGCTGGCTCGGCTGGATCGGGTCGCTGAAGCCGCTGTGGGTCGGCGCGTGGTTCGCCCCGCCGTTTTACGTCTTCCTCCTGCGCCAGTTCTTCCTGACGATCCCGGCGGCGCTCGCCGACGCCGCCCGCATCGACGGCTGCAACGAGTTCGCCATCTTCCGGCGCGTTCTGCTGCCGCTGGTCAAGCCGGCCCTGCTCGTCGTCGCGCTGTTCCAGTTCATGGCGACCTGGAACGACTTCCTCGGGCCGCTCATCTTCCTGACCGATCAGCGCGACTTCACGCTGGCCCTCGGGCTCCAGTACTTCCAGAGCCAGCACGGCGGCACCGAATGGCACTATCTGATGGCGGCCAGCACGGTCGTCATCCTGCCCGTCATCGTACTGTTCTTCTTCACCCAGCGCACGTTCATCGAAGGGATCTCGATGACCGGGCTCAAGGAGTGAGCGCGGGCCGGCGGCCGCGATCGGTCGCATCCGACCGATCCGACGGATCTCCATCTGCTTGAATCCCGACTGGTTTTAATTGTTCTCGGCCGGATTGTCGTTTGCCTGATGACAACGCTTCCACCCGGGTGCCACAATGCCTCCATCCCCGCGTGGAAGGATGCCCCGTTCACCGAATGGCCGAGCCGACGCCCCCGCCCCAGTCCGCCTCCGATCAGCCGGATGAGGCGACCGACGACAGCCCGCCCGCGGCGCGGCCGGCGCCCACCGAACGCGGCGCGCCGCCCCCGGTGGCATCCCTGATCTGGCTCCAACCCCTCTCGCTCGCGCTCCTGGCCATCGCCGCGTTCTGTCCCGTGCTTTCCAACGGCTTTCTGCTCGGCAACGAATTGTATCCGCCGGGCGAACCGACCGCCCCGGCGCCCGACACCTGGCGCCACGCCGAATCCCTCCTGACGGCGGGGCATCACGGCCGGCTCGGCCATCTCTTCCTGCGGGTGGAGGGCCGGCTCTTGGGCGACCGCGCCGCCGCCTGGCATCTGGTCAGCCTGTTGCTGCACGCCGCCAACGCCGTGCTGCTCTGGCTCCTGCTGCACCGCTTGCGCGTGCGCGCCGCCTGGTTCGCCGCGGCGCTGTATGCCGTTCACCCGCTCCACGCGCAGGCGATTGCGCTGATCAGCGAACAACCCCGCCTGCTTGCGGCGGCCGCTGCGCTGCTGGGCGCCCTCGGCTGGGTCCGGTTTGCCGCGCGGCCGCGCTGGCCGCTCTACGCCGGGGCGCTGGCGCTCCTGGCGATCGCGCTCGCGATTCACGCCTCGGTCTGGCCGGTCCCGTTCGTGCTGGCGGTGCTGGCGCTCTGGCGCCGCGAACGGTGGTCGGTGCTTCCGCTCGGCCGCTACCACCTGCTGCTGGCGCCGGCGATGCTGCTGGCGGCGTGGGTGGCGCTCGCCGATGCGGCGCCGGTCCAGGAGCACCTGGTTTCAATCGCCCACGTCAGCCCGCCCGAGCGGCTGCTGATCGCGGCCCGCGCCGTCGGCCTGCATGCGCTCCACGTGGTCTGGCCCGCCGGCCTGGCCGCGTTCTACCCGCAATGGACCGTCGCGTTGACGCCGCCCAACCTGATCCCCATCGGGCTGCTGATCCTGGCGTTCGTGGTCCTGCTGGTTCTGAGGTTGGCCGGCCGGGCGGGGAACGAACCGCTGGCGGCGCTCGCGACCTACCTGCTGCTGCTGGCGCCGGCGCTCGGGCTGTTCGACCGCTCGATCCTGCGCGATGCGTATGTCGCCGACCGGTTCCAGTACCTGGCGGCCGCCGTGCCTCTGGCGGCGCTGGCCGCGATCCTGGTCGGCCTGTTCGCGCGCTTGCCGGCGTCGCTGCGCGATGTCCGCCGCGCCGGCGCGGTCACCCTGCTCGTCCTGCTGGCGGTCATCAGCCTGCGCCAACTGGGGCCTTACCGCGATCCCGACCCGCTGCTGCGCCACAGCCTGGCGCGCCACCCCGAGTCGGCCGCGGCCCATACGCTGCTGGCCACGCACCTGCGCGACCGGCAACAGCTCGACGCGGCGGCCGCGGAGTATGCCCGCGCGGTCGATCTGCGCCCCCGCGACGCGCGGCTGCGCAACGCTTTGGGCGCAACCTTGATGGTCTTGAAAAGGAATGAGGAAGCCGAGCGCGAGCTGCGCGAGGCCCTGCGCCTCGATCCCGGCTCCACCCCCGCGGCGACCAACCTCGGCCTGCTGCTGATCGGCCTGGGGCAATTCGCCGAGGCGGAACAGTTGCTGATCCGGACGCTCGCCGTGAAGCCCGACGAAGTCCAGCTCCACCGCGCGCTGTCGGACCTGCTGCTCGCGCAGCAGCGGTTCTCCGAAGCCGAGGACCACCTGCGCCGCATCCTGGATCTGGCGCCGGAGCAGCCCCAGGCGCACGCCGTCCTCGGCGATCTGCTCGTTCAACTGAACCGGCCCGATGAGGCAATCGCGCGGTACGAAGCCGCCCTGAAGCTCGAGCCGCGGCTGATCGACGCCCGCTTCAACCTGGCCAACCTGCTCGCCGAGCAAGGGCGCTTTGATGAGGCCATCGGGCACTACCGCAACGTGCTTGAGCTCCAGCCCGACGCGGGGGCGGTCCACTTGAATCTGGCCACGGCGCTGGAACTGACCGGCGCAAGGCAGCAGGCGCTGGAGCACTACGCCGAGGTCCAGCGCTTGGCCCCCGACCTGATCACGCCGGCCATCCGGCGGCGGATTCAGAGCCTCTACTGAGCGGCCTCCGCCGCCATCGGTTCAAACCGGCCGCGCCCGCGGCCGATCAATCCCGCGCGCCGAAACGCAGCGGCCAGAGCGCCGCGGCCTGTTGCAGGTCCTCTTCGGTCTTGATGATGTGACCGGCCAGCCGGTCCAGCGGATGGAACGCGACGCGGCCGGCATAGGTGGCGGTCCGCCCCGCGGCGAACGCCTCCAGGTAGGTCGCGCGCCGCCAGCCGGTGATGCTCCACGTCACGCGCTGGATCGGCCGCAGCTCCTGGGAGTTGGTCTTCTCGGCAAACGTGAAATTGACCGGCCGGCCGTCCAGCGCGCACTCGATCTGCTCCAGCGTGCAACTGAGCTGCACGTCGCAACCGTCGGCGAGCATCGCCTCGACAAACGCCCGCACCTCCTCCGTCGTCAGCAGCGGCGCGATCGAATGGACCTGAATCAGATAGTCGCACGGGTGCGCCAGCAGAAACTCGTGCACGAACTGCTCGGAAGTGGCGACGTTGTTGGCCAGCTCCGGCGGACGGCGGTGGAACCGCGCCCCCTCGGCCTCGGCGATCCGGCCGATCTCCTCCGCCTCGGAATTGACCCAGATTTCGTCGAACACGCCGGCGGCGCGGCACTTGCGCACCGCCCACGCCACCAGCGACGCGCCGGCGATTTCACGCAGGTTCTTCTGTTTCAGCCGCTGGCTGCCCAGCCGCGCGGGGATCATGGCGAGAAGGCGAGGGTGCGAGGTCACGGTGACTCCATCCTTCGAGTTTGACCGGTCGAGGGGCAGGGCGCGGCGGCGCGCCCGACCCGGGTGATCAAGATAAGGATTCCGCCCGCCGCGCTCCACTGAGAATCGCCCGGAAAATTGACGTCGGCCATGGAAGCGCAGGGGCCGAGCCGCAAAGGAGAACCGGAGTTGTCGGGATCGGGATCGGGATCGCCATCGAAATCGGTATCGTTACCGATTCGGCGGTTCCTCGGAACCGTACCGGTGTCGCCGTGTGGCGTGGCAACGCTCGGGCGCCGCACTTGAAACGGGGCTGCCGCTTCGCCAGCCCCATTTTTTCTCGTTGACAGACAGAACGGTCTGTCATATTCTCCCCCACCATGAAATCGCCGACGTCCCACTCCCCTGTCCGCCAGCGGATCCTCGACGCCGCCGCCGACCTGTTCTACCGCCAGGGCTACCGCGCCACCGGCATCAACCAGATCATCGCTGAGTCGGGTGTCGCCAAGGCGTCGTTCTACGACCATTTCCCCTCCAAAGACGACCTGCTGCGGGCCTACGCCATCGAAATGTCGCGCAAGGAATTCGAACTCGTCCGCCAGGAAGTCGACGCCTTTCCGACCGCTCGCGAACGGTTCTTCGGGCCCCTGACCATCCTGCCGCCCTGGTTCGAATCGAGCGATTACCGCGGCTGCCCGTTTCAGATCATGGTCGCCGAGGCGCCGCCCGATTCGGCCGGCGTGCGCGAAGTCGCGCGCCGGCACCGCGAGACCTTCCGCCGCTACCTGCACCAACTGACCGGCGCCCTGATGGTGGAAGAACCGACGCTGGCGCGGGCCGACGCGGCGATGCTCGTCGACAGCTACCTGTTGCTGTTCGAGGGTTCCATCGCGCTGGCCGTCGCGTATCGCGAAAGCTGGCCGGTGGAACGAGCCATCACCACCTTGGAAACCTTGCTGGACAGCCAGCGCCGCTGACTCTTCTTTTTTGACGCGAAGAGCAGACATAACGGTCTGTCTTTATTCATGATAGGCCGATCATCTTTTACGAAGGGATCCGCACCATGTGCATTGCCTGCGCCACCTCCCCCCTCGACGCCGCCCGCAAGGACGCCTTCGGCGACGCCCTCCTCGCCATGCTCAACGGCGGCATGACCTGCCTGATGATCTCGCTCGGCCACCGCGCCGGCCTGTTCGACGCCATGGCCGACGGCGAACCCCGCACCCTGGCGATGCTGGTCGACCAGACCGGCCTGAACGAGCGCTACGTGCGCGAATGGCTCGGCGCGATGGTCGCCGCCCGCATCATCGAGCGCGACCCGCAAACCGGGATGCACCGGCTTCCCCCCGAACACGCCCATTGGCTCAGCCGCAACAACCCGACCGGCAACATGGCGGTCTTCGCGCAGTATCTGGCCGTGCTGGGCAGTGTCGAGGACGATGTGCTCGAGTGCTTCCGCCGCGGCGGCGGCGTCCCCTACGCCGCCTTCAAGCGCTTCCACGACGTGATGGCCGAGGACAGCGGCCAGGCCATCGTGCAGACGATCGTCGACCAGGTCGTGCCGCGGATGCCGGGCCTGCACGAGCGGCTGCAGGCGGGCATCGACGTGCTGGACGTCGGCTGCGGCCGTGGCCTGGCGATGATGCAACTGGCGGCGGCTTATCCGCGGAGCCGGTTCACCGGCTACGACCTGAGCGAGGCGGCCGTGGCCGAGGCCCGGCGCGTCGCCGCGGAGCGGGGACTGTCCAACATCCGCTTCGAGCAGCGCGACCTGACCGACTGGGACGAGCCGGCGAGCTACGACTGGATCACGGCGCTCGACGCGATCCACGACCAGGCCCGGCCCGACAAGGTGCTGGCGGCAATCCGCCGCGCCCTGCGCCCCGCCGGCGTCTTCCTGATGATGGACATCGATGCCTCCAGTGAATCGGTCGACAACATCGACCACCCCCTGGGCGCCATGATCTATGCCATCTCGTGCATGCACTGCATGACTGTCTCGCTCGCGCAGGGCGGGATGGGCCTCGGCGCCGCGTGGGGCGTGCAACTTGCCGAACGGATGCTGCGCGAGGCCGGGTTCGAATCGGTCCGCATCGAGCGCATGGCGCACGATTTCCAGAACGCCTACTTCATCATGGAGACGTGAGGCCGCCACGCCGGCGGTCGGTGCTTCCTTCGCCGCCGCCGGCGACGCGGGCCAGGGAATTCGCTCCCAGAAATCCGTCGGATCCCGGCCAGGCGGACGGATCCGGCGGATTTCAGTCTCTCCTCTGGCGACCTCTGGCGGGGGCGGTCGGCCGGTCGAAATCCGCCGGCGCTTGATTTTTCCGGATTTTTGCGCCCGAATAGATCCTCCGGGCCGCCCGGCGCGGTCGGGCGCCCCCGGGCCGGTGCGACCCCCTCGAGGATGCGGCTGCCCCGATGAAATGCCCCGCCTGCGGCTCGATCGATAACAAGGTCGTCAATTCCCGCCTCACGCCCGACGAGACGTCGATCCGCCGGCGGCGCGAATGCCTCGGCTGCGGCGTCCGCTTCACCACCTACGAATATGTCGAGCAGACGCCCGTGATGGTCGTCAAACGCGACGGCCGGCGCCAGCCCTTCGACCGCCAGAAGCTGATCAGCGGCCTGCTGCGGGCCACCGAGAAGCGGCCCGTCTCGATGGAGGAGATCGAGCGGATGGCCCACGACATCGAGAAATCGCTCTACAACGCGATGGAAAGTGAGATCAGCTCGATGCGCGTCGGCGAGATGGTCCTGAGCCGCCTGCGCAAGCTGGACGAAGTGGCCTACGTCCGGTTTGCCTCGGTCTACCGCCAGTTTCGCGACATCGGCGAGTTCAGCGACGAAATCCAGGGCCTGATCCGCGAGCGCGACGCCGCCGACGACGCCCCCAGTCCCCTCGAAGAAACATGAGAGTCCATTCCACGTCCCTCGTCTTTCGTCCTCGTAATCGCCCCCAAAGACCTCCCTGACAATTCGGCTCTCGGCTCTCGTCCCTCGTCCTCGGCTCTTGAAATCCCCTTCTCTCCTCTTCCTCACGGTGAACCCCGGTTCATGCGCATTCGGATTCGTCCTCGCTCCCCGATCCCCTCCTCAAACGCAACCGCCCCGGCCACTGCGCGCGGCCGGGGCGGGTTCTGTTCCACTTCCAACGGTTTTACTTGGCGTATTCAGTGACCCGGTATTCCCGGCAGATCGTCACTTTGATCTGGCCGGGGTATTCCAGTTCCTGTTCGATCTTCTTCGTCACGTCGCGGGCCAGCAGGGCCGCTTCGTTGTCGTTCACCTCTGTGGGTTCCACCATGATTCGGAGTTCACGTCCGGCCTGAATCGCAAAGGCCTTGGACACGCCGGGGAAGCCGGTGGCAATCGCCTCGAGTCGTTGCATGCGTTTGATGTAGTTCTCCAGTGACTCGCGGCGAACGCCGGGACGGGCCGAGCTGATCGCATCGGCCGCCTGCACCAGCACGGCAATGATCGTTCGTGGTTCTTCTTCGTTGTGGTGTGCCGCGATGGCATGGACGACCCCGGGTGCCTCATTGCATTTCTTGGCAAGGTCCGCGCCGATCAGAGCGTGGGTCCCTTCCATCTCGTAGCTCAGGGCTTTGCCGATGTCGTGCAACAGCCCCGCGCGCTTGGCCACGTCGGTGTCGGCGCCCAGCTCGCCCGCCATGTGCGAACACAGCCGCGCCACCTCCACCGAGTGGGTCAGGATGTTCTGTCCATAACTGGTGCGGTATTTCAGCCGCCCCAGCGTCTTGATCAACTCGGGATGCATGTCGCTGATCCCGAGATCGAAGACGGTCTGTTCACCCACTTCGCGGATGTGGTCGGCCAGTTCGCGTTCGACCTTGGCCACCACTTCCTCGATGCGACCGGGGTGAATTCGACCGTCGCCCAGCAGGCGCTCGAGCGTCAGGCGCGCCACCTCGCGACGCAGCGGGTCGAAACAGGACAGCACGACGGCTTCCGGCGTGTCATCGACAATGATGTTGCAGCCGGTCGTCGCCTCCAGGGCGCGGATGTTGCGCCCCTCGCGTCCAATGATCCGACCCTTCATCTCGTCGTTGGGCAGATTGACGACCGAAACCGTGGTCTCGCTAACCTGGTCGGTGGCGCATTTCTGGATCGCCAGCGTGATGATCTGGCGCGCCTTCTTGTTGGCCAACTCCCGGGTTTCGGTCTCCACGCGACGGACAAGGGCGGCCGCGTCGTTGCGCACGTCGGCCTCCAGGATCTCGAGCAGGAGCTTGCGGGCCTGGTCGCTGGTCAGGCCCGAAATCTCCTCGCAGCGGCGGATCGCCTCGGCGCGTTGCGCCTCGACCTCCGCCGTCTGCCGCGCCAGCGCAGCTTCGCGGGCGGCGCACTGGTGGCGTCCCCGTTCCAGCTCCGCTTCCTGTCCTGCAATCGTCTCCTCCCTGCGTTCGAGCGCCTTTTCGCGCTGCGCCAGCTTCCGCTCGCGCCGCTCGGCCTCGTGGCGCCGCTTGGCCAGTTCCCGTTCGACCTGCTTGACGCGCCGCTGGGCCTCTTCCTTGGCTCGCTGTTCGGCAAGTTGGAGCGATTTGTCGGCTTCCGCCCGCGCCGAATCCAGGATTAACCGGGCTTCCTCACGGGCGGATTGGATGCGATTAACGGTCGCCCGCTTCTGGTAAAACCGGGCGCCAATGACTCCGATCAGGCAACCCACAGCGGTCCCGGTCAGGAACAACGCTGTGGATTCCATCAGGTAATCTTTCAACCTCCTGTGGATACGGGTTGGTGTCAGGGCAGATCAACATCGTCCGCCGGCGCCCCGTCCAAGGGACCGAACCCCGGCGGCAAGACCTCCCAATGAGGAAAGTCTCCCCAATGTTAGAATTCGACGCAAGCGCCCGTTTGTCAAGGTGATTTCCTGATCGGCGCATCGGCTGTTTCCCCTACCGCCGCGCCGCCAGAAACCCCTCGCTAAATCGACTCGCCCCTCCTTAATATGCCCCATGTCCGGTTTGGCTCAAATCCCCCCGGCCCCCTCCGTCCGCCCGCTCCAGGCCTTGCTCATCAAGCCGGCCGGACCCGACTGCAATCTGGCCTGCCGCTATTGTTTCTACCTGCAAAAGGCCGCGCTTTTCCCGGATTCCAAGCGCCACCGCATGAGCAACCCCGTGCTGGAAGCAACCATCCGCCAGGCACTCGAATCCGGCTCGCCGATGGTCAACTTTGGCTGGCAGGGGGGCGAGCCGACGCTGATGGGTCTGGACTTTTTCCGCCGCGCCGTCCAGCTCCAGCAATCGCTCAGCTTCCCCGGTCAGCAGGTCGCCAATGGACTGCAGACCAATGGCCTCCTGCTCGACGAGAACTGGGCCGCGTTCCTCCGCGATCATCGGTTCCTTGTCGGCCTCTCCCTCGATGGCCCCGCCCACATCCACAATCATTACCGCCGCACAGCGGGCGACGCCGATTGCTATCCGCGCGTGATCCGCGCCGCGCGGATGCTGCGCACGGCCGGTGTGCAGACCAATGCCCTGACCGTCATCCATGACTATTCCGTCCGCTTCCCCGAGGAGATCTACGATTTCCACCGGAGCGAGGGCCTGCGCTGGATGCAGTTTATCCCGTGCCTCGAGCCGGATCCGGCCGCGCCCGGACGCCCCGCCGCGTTCTCCGCCCCGCCATGGGCCTACGGCGAGTTCCTCTGCCGGGTCTTCGACCGCTGGATTGCGGACTTCCGCGACGGATGGCCCCGGACCTCCGTCCGCTGGTTCGATTCGCTCTTTCACACCTACGTCGGCCAGCCCGCCCCCGAATGCACCCTCCTGCCTGAGTGCGGGGTTTACGTCGTCGTCGAGCATAACGGCGACGTCTATAGTTGCGATTTCTACGTCGAGTCGCGATGGCGGCTCGGCAATGTGCTGGAGGGCGACCTGCTCGACATGCTGAATTCGACGTGCCAGCGCGAGTTCGGCCGGATCAAGGCCGCGCTCCCCCGCGAATGCGCGGATTGCCCCTGGCTCGACCATTGCCGCGGCGGTTGTCCCAAGGACCGGCAGTTCACCCCCTCCGCCGGCGGCACAAATTACTTCTGCGAATCGTATCGCCTGTTCTTCGAACATGCCGATGCGCGGCTGCGGGCGGCGGACTGGCGCCGACGCCAGGCTGCGAGCCCGGTCGGCGGCGCGACAACCACGAGCCCCGCCCGACCCCGTCGCAAACGCGTTCACCGCCGCTGACCGGCACCGCGCGCGGCTTGGCATTGCCCCCAATTGTTATCACTCATTGTTATCACTCATCGTAATCTTCCCTGTTCATAACCATCCCCTCCCACCCCGGATTCATCCTCCGCGCCTGCACCCCTCCGCGTCTCGTCGGCTCGGCGTGAGACCATCATCCCCAACGGCCCTCCCCCACAATCCGGCTCTCGGCTCTCGCCCATCGTCCCCGGCTCCCGAAAAGACCTTACAAGATCCACGACCGGGTGTCGGACCGCCGCCCTCGCCGGTCCGCGATGGCGAAACTTGCCGAACGACATGGCCGAACAACATGCAGGACGCATTCCGGCTCCGGCCAATCAGGAACCACGCCAGCGGTTCGAGATCCAAGCCGTGGGTTGCATGGTCGCCCGGCGGCCATGCAACCCACGGTCAGCGCGGTCAACAACCCCGAACCGATTGATCGGCTCGATAATTCAATTCTCCGCTGCGACCGACCACACGCAGAACGCCAGGCAAGGGCCTCACGCCGAAACCCCGAGACGCCGAGATCAAGAGGTCGGAAACGATTTGCCGCGCGCGGCCGGGTTCATGCCGCCGGGGCGGGGCGGAAGCCGTTCCGGTCGGCGGCGGGCAGGTGGCGGTGGATCATCCGGCCCAGGTCGCGGATCTCGTCGCGCCGCGCCGAGTGCCGCCGCCAGATCAGCCCCACCCGCCGCGAGGGGACCGGGGGCTTGAACCGCCGCACCGCCAGCGCGCTCTGGCCGCGCACTTCGACATCGAGCGCGAGCCACGGCAACAGCGTCACGCCGATGCCGTTCGCCACCATCTGGACGAGCGTCCCCAGGCTGCTGGCGCGGAAATCGTCGTTTTCACGGGCGCCGGCCATCGCGCAGACCTCCAGCGCCTGTTGGCGCAGGCAGTGACCTTCCTCGAGCAGCAGCACGCGGCGCTGCGCCAGCTCGGTCACCGGCAGGCGCCGCGTCGACTGGCGGCCCCGCCCCCGCGGCGACAGCAGGACGAAATCCTCCTGATACAGCTCCTGGACCTCCAGGTCGTCGCCTTCGATCGGCAGCGCGAGCAGGCCGACGTCGAGCCGGCCCTCGCGCAGGTCGGCCACCACCCGGCCAGTCTGCTCCTCGCGCAGCAGCAGCTGCAACTCGGGAGACTCCGCGCGCACCTGGGCGAGGATCCGCGGCAGCAGATACGGTGCGATCGTCGGAATGACGCCCATGCGCAGCGGCGTCGAGAAAGGCTGGCCGGCGCGCCCCGCCGTCTGCACCAGATCGTCCAGATCGCGCAGGACGCGGCGCGCGCGCCGGACCACCTCCTCGCCCACCGGCGTCATCATCACGCGGCGGCGACTGCGCTCCACCAGCCGCACGCCGAGCAGATCCTCCAGTTGGGCGATCTGCTCGCTCAGCGCCGGCTGCGTCACGTGACACGCCTCGGCGGCGCGGCGGAAATGCAATTGGTCGGCCACGGCGACCAGGTAGCGGAGTTGTTTGACGGTCGGGTCCACGGGGTCCCTCGCTCAAGAATCGTCCCTCGTCCTCGGCTCTCGAAAACCCGCCAGCTTCTCCCCTCGTTGTAAACGGCCGGTTCGTGAGCACCTCGTATTCGCCCCCGCCCCCTCTATTGATAAGCATTCCCTATCATATTACAAGGAAAATACAATTTGACTGATTGACGCCGCCCGGCTATCGTAATGGCCAAGTCTGGAGGCAACTCAGCCTGCAATCTCAATTATCCGCGAAAGGATCCGCCATCATGCTCACCATCGGCGATCGCTTCCCCTCGTTCAGTCTCAAGGGCGTCTACACCGATGACCCCAAGACCGCCTTCAAGGACGTGACCGACAAGGATGACGCCGGCAAGTGGAAGATCTTCTTCTTCTGGCCCAAGGACTTCACGTTCGTCTGCCCCACCGAAATCGTCGCCTTCGGCCAGATGAACAGCGAATTCAACGACCGCGATGCCGTCGTCTACGGCGTCAGCACCGACACCGAGTTCGTTCACCTGGCCTGGCGGCAGAACCACCCCGACCTGAAGGGCATCCCGTTCGCCATGCTGGCCGACATCAAGCGCGAGCTCTCCCACGCGCTCGGCGTGCTCGACGCCAAGGAGGGGGTCTGCCTGCGCGCGACGTTCATCGTCGACCCCGACAACATCATCCGCTTCGTTTCGGTGAACGACCTGAGCGTGGGCCGCAACCCGAAGGAAGTGCTGCGCGTGCTCGACGCGCTGCAGACCGACGAGCTCTGCCCCTGCAACTGGGAAAAGGGCCAGCCGACGCTCACGGTCTGAGCCAGCCCGCCGCGCGACGGCCGGCGGCGCCCGGGCCCCCCGCGCCATGGACCGCCGGCCGCAGCTCGCGGCCAGATTTGAGATGCTCGGGTCCTGTATGCCGCCCCGGCCCGCCCCGCGTTACCGGCCTCCGGGACCCCTCACCCCCCTTGGAACCCCATTGCCCACCTGGAGGATGTCATCATGTCGATCGACCGCCTGCGCGAGATGCTGCCCGAATACGCCAAGGATCTGCGCCTGAACCTGTCGAGTCTGATCGCGAATCCCGAGGGGATGACCGACCAGCAACTGTGGGGGACCTTTGTCGCCTCGGCCTGCGCCGCGGGCGAGCCCACCGTGATCGCCGCCGCCATCGAACAGGCCCGCGCCCACATCAGCGACGAGGCGGTCACCGCCGCCAAGGCCGCCGCCGCGATCATGAGCATGAACAACGTCTACTACCGCTTCGTCCATCTGGCCGGCAACAAGGATTACAGCCAGATGCCGGCCAAGCTGCGGATGAACGTGATCGCCAACCCCGGCGTCGACAAGCAGGACTTCGAACTGTGGTCGCTGGCCGTTTCGGCGATCAACGGCTGCGGGATGTGCATCGACTCGCATGAACGCCAGTTGGTCAAGGCGGGCCTCGCGAAGGAGACCATCCAGCACGCCGTCCGGATCGCGGCGGTGGTGCGCGCCGTCGCGGCCACCCTGGCCGCGGAAGCCGCCGCGCAATCCTATACGGCGAACTGAGCGACCGGGTGAGACGGTCTTCGGGAAAAGGCTTGTTTCACCCGGCCGCTTCCCTGTAGTAATATCGCCCTGACCGCGCGGCGCCTCGTTCGCCGCGCGGCCCTGCCCAGGGCGGAGAGGTGACCGAGCGGTCGAAGGTGCACGCCTGGAGAGCGTGTGTACCCCTTGGGTACCGAGGGTTCGAATCCCTCCCTCTCCGCCATCCCGGATTCTGCCCGCCCCATTCCCGCAACCAGGGCTCGGCCCTCCCCCCGGACCCCGGATTTCGGTCCGCGGCGCTCCCGCGCGCACGTAGGGAAATGCGCGCGCTATCCCCGATCCGCGCCTGCGCCGACGCCGCCCTCCCGTGCGCGCAAATGGGGCTTTGCCCTTCACCCGCCGATTTTCCATAATGCGGCCAGATCGCGCCCCCGGGAGTCCACGGATGAGCATTGTGCAGGAACCGTTCGGCCGCATCGACGGCCAGGCCGTCAGTCTGTTCACGCTGACCAACGCCCACGGTCTGCGCGCGCGCATCACGAACTACGGCTGCACGATCGTCGCGCTCGAGACGCCCGACCGCGACGGACGCCTGGCGGACATCGTGCTGGGGTTCGACGACGTCGCGCGCTACCCCGGCGGGCCGTATTTCGGCGCGATCATCGGCCGCTTCGCCAACCGGATCGCCGGCGCGTGCTTCACGCTCGCCGGCCGCGAGTATCGGCTCGCCGCCAACAACGGCCCCAACCACGTTCACGGCGGCATCAAGGGCTTCGACAAGCGCGTCTGGACCCCGCGGATCATCCCGCGCGACGGCCGCGAGGCGCTCCA
This sequence comes from candidate division BRC1 bacterium ADurb.BinA292, assembly GCA_002068205.1. Classification (GTDB taxonomy): domain Bacteria; phylum Sumerlaeota; class Sumerlaeia; order MVZB01; family MVZB01; genus MVZB01. The sequence continues at coordinate 4,953 of MVZB01000031.1, read as the reverse complement.
GCTCGCCTACCTCAGCCCCGACGGCGAGGAGGGCTATCCCGGCAATCTGGATTGCGCCGTAATCTATGATCTGAACGACCAGGATGAATTCGTGCTGGAGTACAGCGCGACGACCGACCGGCCCACGCACGTCAATCTGACCAACCATAGTTATTTTAATCTGGCGGGCGCAGGTCGCGGCGATATCCTCGGCCACGAACTGACGCTCGGCGCCGACGCCTACACCCCGTCGAACGCTGAACTGATCCCGACCGGCGAGATCCGCCCGGTCGACGGCACGCCGTTCGATTTCCGCGAGCCGCGTGCGATCGGCGAGCGCATCGACCAGCTCGGCGGCGGCTACGATCACAATTACTGCCTGCGCGGCGGCGGGGGCGAGCGGCCCGCCTTCTGCGCGCGGTTGCGCGAGCCCGCCGGCGGGCGCATTCTGGAGGTCTACACCACCACCCCCGGCGTTCAGCTTTATACCTGCAGCTTTGCCGACGCCCCGATCATCGGCAAGGCCGGCCGCGCCTACGGGCGCCACGCCGCCGTCTGCCTCGAAACCCAGCATTACCCCGACGCGCCCAACCGCCCGCATTTCCCCTCGACCGAACTCGGCGCGGGCCAGACCTACCGTCAGGTGACGATCTGGCGCTTTTGCCACGAATGACCGCCGGTGGTGGTTTCCGCGCGCGCCCGCGGCCTGCCGCCTGCTCGTCCACGTCCGCGTGCACGAGGTGATTTTTTTCGGATTGGAGCCCTCGCATGAAGCCGCACTCGCTGCCGATGCTCGGCCTCTGCGCCGTCAGTCTCGCGCTGCTGGCGGCCTGCGGCCCCACGCCCACCGGCGACGCGCCCGCCGCGGAAGAGGCCGCGCCCGCCGCGCAGGCCTCCGCCGCCGCGCGCACGGCCGTCGTTTACACGGCGCTCGATCAGCTTTACTCCGAACCGATTCTGGCGGCGTTTGCGGAGCAGACCGGGATCGACGTGCTGAGCGTCTACGATTCGGAGGCGGCCAAGACGACCGGCCTAGTGGCGCGCCTCGTCGCCGAGCGCGACCGCCCGCGCTGCGACGTCTTCTGGAATAACGAAATCGTCCGCACGAACCAGCTCCAGCGCGAGGGTCTCTTGCAGCCCTACGCCGCGCCGGGCGCCGCTCACGTCCCGGCGGCGTTCAAGGATCCCGAAGGCTATTGGACCGGCTTTGCCGGCCGCATGCGCGTCGTCGCGTTCAACACCGACCGCTACTAGGCGCCGGCTCCAGTGGGCGACGCCGCCGCGCGGCCCGCGCCCCCCGCGTCGCTGACGCAGCTTGCCGCGCCCGAATTCAAGGGCCAGGTCGCGATGGCGTATCCCCTCTTTGGCACGACGGCCACGCACGGCGCGATCCTGTTCGCATGCTGGGGGCCGGCCGAGGCATGCGCGTTCTTCGAGCGACTGGCCGCCAACGACATGCGGATCATGGAGGGCAACATGACCGCCGCCAAAGCCGTCGCTGCCGGCGAGATCCCCCTCTGCACGACCGACAGCGACGACGCCTGTCTGCTGCGCGGCGAGGGCCAACCCATCGGCTGGCTGCCGATCCACCACGAACCGGCCGCCGGCGACCGGGGGGGCGCCCTGATGATCCCCAATACGCTGGCGCTGATGGCTGGCGCGCCCCACCCGGAGGAAGGCCGGGCGCTGATCGATTACCTGCTGGCGCCGACCGTCGAGGCGCGGCTGGCCAACTCGCCCTCGCGGCAGATCCCGCTGCTGCGCGCCGCCGACGGCTTCACCACCGCCGCGCTGCCCGCCGACGTGCGCGCGATGATGGCCGAGCCGCTGATCGATCCGCAATTCCACGTCGCGGCGGACTATTTGGAAGGGAGCGCCGAGTTTTTCCGCGCGACGTTCGCCCGACCGTAAACAGCAACGTAAGACCGAGCACGAAGACGTGTTGCCCATCAATCTGCGGATCACAACGCGGGACGAGAATGGAGGGTGAACCGCCGATTCGAACGACCCAGGCCTTGCCGGATCGATCAGCCGGCCAGTCCCGTCAGGGACGGCAGAACCAACTTCAAGCAATCCCGAGAATAGGGGCAGATTTTCGAGTGAGCCTTTCACGACGCCTTCGGCGCCGCCCTGAATGAATGAACTTGCCCTGCTTGCGCCCCTCCTGTCCCTTACGTCCCCTCTGTCCCTTATGTCCTTTACGCCCCTTCTGAAACCCTCACGGCTCAGATCCGGATCGGGTGCCAGCCCGCGTCGGTGCAGATCGCATCGACCGGCCTGTCCCACGGCTCAACCGGCAGCTCCGCGACCAACTGGGTCGAGAACCCCAGTGCGATTGCGAGCGCCTGGTGCTCCTCGGCCAGCAACCGGTCGTAATAGCCCCCGCCGTAGCCCAGCCGGATGCCGTTGCCCGGGTTGAACAGCAGCCCCGGCACGAGAATCGCATCGACCTCGGCGATCCCGACGACCTCGGGGTGATGCAGCGGTTCGGGTTCGAGGATGCCGAAATCGCGCGCCTGAAAGCCATCGGGAAACGACTCGATGACGCGCAACTCGAGGCGGCGCTGGGCATGCAGCACGCAGGGGACCGCCACCCGTTTGTGCGCGGCCAGAAAGGCGTGGATCAGCGGGTGCGTATCGACCTCGGCGCCGACGCTGACGAACAGCGAGATCGTTTCAGCTTCACGAACCGGGTCGATGCGGAGCAGGTGTTCGTGCATTCGGCGCGAGGCTTCGGCGCGCCAGCCGGGGTCGAGGGCCGCCCGCGCCGCGCGCGCCTGGCGCCGCAGGGCCTTCTTCTCTTCCTGCCGTTCGGGGTAGGTCATCTTCGGTCCGTGTTCTCTCGTCGGGTCAGATGCTTCCCTGCTGGATTTGCGGCCAGATTTCCTCGCGGGCGCGGCGCAGATCGTGGGGGTAGTCGATCTCGATCCACGGCAGCTCGCCCGAGCCGAGCGCGAAGAAGTCGATCTCGCCGGCCAGGAAATCGATCGCATCGGGGATCCAGCACAGCCGCGTATCGGCCCCGTCCGCCCGCGCCAGCCGCAGCATCCGGCTGGCCGTCTCGGGCCCCAGCTTGAGCACGCCGAGGTTTTCGGCCTGCGCCTGAAGCGGATCGACCAGCTTGCTGATGCGCCGGATCCGGAAATCCGTGTCCAGGCAGATCTTCATTTCCTCCTCGCCCAGCCGGCTGCGCAGGTCGGCCAGCAGCACGTTCTCGCGGGGGTTGTCGATCAGCCGGCGCAGCAGCGTCGGGTGGAACAGCACGTCGGAGTTGAGAACGAGCAGGCCGTCGGGATAGGGGTCGAGCGTCGTGCAGCCGAAGGAGAACAGGCTGTTGGTGGTGGCGTGGCGTTCGTTGCGGGCAAACGAGATGCCGTCGTGGTCGAGCGCGGCGCAAGCCGCGCGCACGCTCTCCTCGCCGTGGCCGACGATCAATTGAATTTGCGAGACGCCGCACGCCTGCAACGCCCGGATCTGATGGATCAGGATCGGCTCGCCGCCGACCTCGAGCATGCACTTGGGGCGGTCGGCGGTCATCGGCAGCAGGCGCTTGCCGCCGCCGGCGGCGGCGATCAGCGCGGGCGGGACGCGGCGGTGGGTCAGGGCGTCGGGCATCGGGGCTTCTTCACGGGGCGCTCGGGCGTCGGCCAAAGCCCATACTCTGGCAGCCCCGCCGCGCAAAAGCAACCGCGCGATCCAACCAGCTTTACAAGCGCAACCGGCCGCGGAGGCGCGCGGCCAGCGAGCGCCGGCGCCAGGGGTTCGCCAGCGTTCGGCGCAGTTGGCCTTCCAGCGCGCCGCCCGGCGCAAGCCCCCGCGCCGACGCGGCCTCGCGCACAAGCGCCACGATCTGATCGACCGGCACGGTCGGCCGCAGTTCACGCCGGCCGGCTGCCGCCAGGCTGAATTGCAGCGCACTCACGAGCTGGTCGTTCGCCCGGCGGACGGAGAGCGCGCCCGGCCGCAGGAACGCCATGAGCGATGCCAGTTCGTCGGCCCCGGCGCTCCCCGCCAGCGCCACGCCCAACGCATAAAAGACGCGCTCGTTCATCAGGCCGGCGGCCGCTTCGGCCGCGAGCGGCCCGGCGACGCGCGGCCAGCCGCTCAGCCGCTCATCCGGGCGCATCGCCCGGTCCAGCAGCTCGCCGTAAGCGCGCAGCGTCTCCTGCGCGCGGCGGCTGTGGCTCGCGCCGCTCTGGCGATAGCAGGCCAGCCGCTCGGGCCGATGCGCGACCGCCAGGCCGCACCGTGCGACGCGTACCCACAAATCCCAGTCCTCGGCGCCGCAGGCCCCCGCCACGGCGACGCCCCCCAGCGCCCGGACGGTCTCGGTCCGCAGCAACGCCGCGCCGAACATGCCGACCGGGTTGGACGCGAGGACCGCCGGCCAGCGCACGCGCTGGCGCTGATCGAACGGCCGCAGCCGGCTCCGCCCGTCCGCCGCCACGAGCCAGGCGTTCGCCACGACGGCCGCGGCGGCGGGGCGCCGGCCGAACTCGCCGAGGCAGATCGAGACCATCTCCGGCGCGAGGCGATCATCGGCGTCCAGACAGAGGACAAACTCGCCGCGCGCGGCCTCCAGGCCGGTCTGGCGCGCGCGCGCCTGCCCCTGGTTTGGCTGCTCCCGATACTGCACGCGATCCGGATGCCGCTCGGCCCATGCCCGGCCGACGCGCGCGGTGTCGTCGGGCGAGCCGTCGTTAACGATGATCACTTCAACGCTCGGGTGGGTCTGCTCCAGCGCCGACCGGACAGCCTCGGGCAGCCAGTGCGCGTGCCCATGGCAGGGGATGATGATGCTGACGCTGGGCGCGGCCATGCCGTGGAAGATAGCCCCGGCGGCGGGCCGCTCGCAAGGCCGCCGAGACGCGGGCAAGAAACCGAATGGGCTTTAAGTCACCTTAATCCTTCATAACGGCTCAGAGGGTGGCGCATAAAAAAGAAGAACCATCGGATTCATTGTGGTATTTGTAT
>MVZB01000030.1 GCA_002068205.1 candidate division BRC1 bacterium ADurb.BinA292 | reverse complement strand
CGGGCCGGTGCGATGGAACGTGTCATCCGAGCCGGCAGGGAAGGCGGCGCGGCATGCTGCGCGGGGCGCGCGCGGCCGGCGGCGCCCCGTGGCGAGCGCTCATTCGAGCAGAAATTCCGAGATTTCCACCGGGACGACATTCGTGCTGTAGAAGCGGACTTTGGACAGGCCGACGTAGCCGTAGCCGCCGCCGCCCCAGTTCATATCGCCGGCGGTGGCGTTGATTGTCTGGAAGCGGACGTAGCGCGCCATCGTGCCATTCCACTGAATCGGATCGCCCCAGCCGTTGGCTTCGCCAGCGTCATAGAGATTGGTGGCGGGCATGTCGTCCAGGCCATTGGCTTGGGCCAGGGTGTGGTAGTCGCCGCCGCCCGGCGCGGTCTTGGTCGTCCAGTCATCGGCGCTGTTCACTTTGTAGAGCACATGGACGTTTTTCATGCTGGACTCGTGGCTGAAGTAACCCGTCCCGGGGTAATTCAGGTTCCAGATGAGGGTTTCATCGAGCGGATAGGCTTGCTGCAGGTCGAATTCGATCCACTGGATCTCCCACGGGTAGACATACGTGGTGTACCAGGTCAGGTTGTGGCTACCAAGCTGGTAGCCGGCCGCATGGAGCATCCCGCGCGAGCCGATCTGCTCGGCGGGAACCTCGGTGCAACCGGTTGTCGGCCCGTCGGCCACGGTCAGCACATTGGATGGTTTGTAGGTGTCGAGGTCATAGTAGTAGGTGCTGGCGGTGACGGTGACGTCCGGGATGTAATACGGCTCCAGCTCGGCCTGTGCCACCGTGGGAATCCACGCCGACGCGAAGAACAAACAGAATACGGCCAGAACTGCCCCTCTCATTTGTGGATCTCCTTGCATGTCGGGATGAGCTGCGGATGCAGCCAGGGGTCGATGGGCCAATTCAAGCGCCCACGAAACAGGCACAACCAGCGGGCCGGTGCACCGCGTCGGGACCGGCCGCGCCGGCGCGATCGGCGCATGTTGCCGCCTGGCCGAGCGCACCGTTGGTGCGGGATGTTCAGACCTCCTTCGTTGGGATGCGCCGCGGGACCTCCCCGGTCAGCGAAAGCCGTAGTCAGTTAAACAGCGGGTCGTCGCCCGGCCCCAGCCGGCAGATGCCGCCGTGCGACACCGTTCCATTCGTCGGGTCGTAGGGATTGACGTAGGAGGGGATGGTCAGGGCGTCCAGATTGGTGCCCGCGGGGTAGGCCACCCAGAGGCCGCCGGTCGGTCCGACGGACCAGGCGCCCCAGGTATAGCCGGCCCTATGCTCGGGGTACCAGTTCGGGTTGGTGGCGTAGGTCTGCTCGCGCCACTGGGTGATGTTGACGAACATCATCGGCAGGTCATCGCGGGCGAGGATGTCCTGCACCTCGGGCCCAGTGTAGCCGCCCCATGATTTCATCCGGAAGGTGTCCTTGGGCCAGGTGGTCAGGTAGGCGATCGGCGTGGTGACCACCCAGTTGCCGCCGACGGGGCAATACCAGGTGGACTCGGGCCACATCCCTCCCCATTGCTCGTTGTAGTACATGGCGATGGGCGGATAAACATTGTTGTCCACCTGGTAACTTTCGACGCCGGTGGCGATCGTGCGCAGATCGGCGCGGACGCGGCTGATTTTGGCGCGCACCTGCGCCTCCAGGAAATTGGGAACGGCGATCGCGGCGAGGATCGCGATGATCGCGACCACAATCAGCAGCTCGATCAAGGTGAAGGCCGCTTGCGAGCGTTTGGGAATCGCCATGACAATTCCTCCCTGGCCGAGAAGTCGACAAGCCTAGACCGAGCAGGCCTGAAGATCACAAGATGGTGCGAGCCAGATCCTAGAGAAAATTTTTGCTTGGGCTGCTTCAGCTTATGGCTCCTTGGTACATCAATCCGGAAACAGCGTCAAGGCATTTCTGGGAAGATGTGATATTATTTTATCTGTGATCAGAGTATGATCCGAAAAGAATCATACATCATATAATGCGAGTAATCCACGAGACAGCGTTGGCGTGCGAGCTCACGAAACAGAGGCAAGACGACGGGCAATCGCCTCTTGTATGGGCTATAAACAATTTTATTACAGCACTTTACATGTGTGCTGGCCGAGAACTGGACGAGCGTATGATTCGTCCAGCCGCGCAGCTCTCTCATGGTACTTTCAACTTGACTTATATAAGATCAGCCAGCAGAATCGGTATCCATAGACGACAAGATTAGATTCTCAGCGATTCATTACTGACAGTTCTGATACAAGATCGTCGCCGGCAGCCACCGTAAGTTGCGCGGTAAACTGCAATTCGCAACGAAGGACGAAAATGGGCCCGATCTTCGCCCAGAGACAGCAAAGCCTCTCCTGGAGAGGCGCCATTCCGGAAAGCAACGGGGGCATGGAACGTGGGCGGATTCAGTTTTTCGCTGCTTGACGGCGATCAGCGCGAGGCGATCCTGCGCACGGCGCTGGAAGTTCTCGGCAAGACCGGGTTCTATGTGGAGAACGAACGGTCGTGCGCGACGCTGGAACGCGCCGGCGCGCGGCGGAGCGGCCATGAGATCCGGATCGATCCGGCGATGGTGCGCGAAGCCGTAGCCGCCGCGCCCCGTCAGGTGACGCTGCACGCGCCCAACGGCGAGCGGCTGCAGATCGGCGGCGACAACAAGTATTTCGGGTCGCTGCTGCACGACCCGGTCGTGGCCGACTACCGCGAGGGATTGCGCGCGCCGCGCCTGGCGGACGTCGAGCGCAACGCCAAACTGGCCGACGCGCTGCCGCTGGTGCATTTCATCCTCAAGCTGGATTGGCAAAGTTCGGACGGCGAAGGCTTCGAGCTGGACATGGTCCGCACGCTGCGGGCGATGATGGCCAACAGTGGCAAGGCCTACTGGTGTTTCCCGCATGACCTGGAGAAACTGCAGGTGTGGCTCGACATGTGCGGGATCTGCAACGACGGCAAGCCGCTGTCGACGCATCCCAACGTGATCTTCGCCGTGCACATCGATCACCCGCTGCGGTTCAAGCACCTGGAAGGCGACCTGATGGCGGCGATCGTCGAGCGGGGGCTGCCGGTGGGGCTGATGACGCAGTTTTTCGCCGGCAGCATCGCCCCCTATACGCTGGCGGGCACGCTGGCGATGAGCACGGCTGCCAATCTGCTGGAGCTGGTGCTGGCGCAGGCGATTCGCCCCGGTGCACCGTGCGTGTGGGGGGGGACGGCGGCGGCGCACAATTTCCAGAAGGACGACGGCTCGTACGGCGGGCTGGAGCGGGCGATGCTGTCGGTCGGTCTGGCGGAGATGGCGCGGCACCTGGGCCTGCCCTGCTCGGTGTCGCCGGGGTGCGGGACGGAGGTCTCGCGGATCGACGTGCAGTGCGGGATCGAAAGCACGCTCAACAATATGGCCGCCGTCTTCGGCCCGACGCACATGGCGCTCGGCCTGGGATCGCTCGCCGAGGGGTGGGGCATGGGGGCCGAAAAGATCCTGATTGATCACGAGGTAATTGCCAGCCTGCTGCGCGTGCGGGCCGGGATCAACACGAGCGAAAAATACCTGGCGGCCGCTGCCATCGATCGTGTCGGCTGGGCGCAGGGCCAGCCGTTCAAGAACGATCCGCTCACGCACGAACTGATGGACAGCGGCGAGCACCATTATGGGACGATCTTCGACCGCTACGCAATGTGGGCGATCATGAACTGGCGCAGTCCGCGCACGCCCGACGATTTCGACTGGGACAAGCTCAACCGCAAGACGATGCTAGAGCGCGCGCACGAGAAGGTCGAGAAGCTGATCGCCGGTCACAAGTCGACCGTTCCGGAGTCGCGGATCGAGGCGCTGGACAGCTATGTCCGCGAAAAGGAAGAGACCCTGCGCGGGGGCTCACTGGCCGTTTCCCGGTAGGCGCCGCCGGCCGCACCGGGTGGGTCGAACCACGAGCGCGTCACATTCGCCTTGAAAGGAAAGCAAGATGGCCACGGCAGAGACGTTAATCCAACCCAGCTTCGTCGAGCTGCTGCGCCAGCAACGGGAAGGCTACACGCTGGACCAGTGCTTCTACAGCTCGGAAGCGATCTTCGAGCGGGATATGGAGAATATCTACCGCGCCAACTGGATTTACGCGGGGCATGTCAGCGAGATCCCCAAGCCGGGGGATTATTTCATCTACAAGCTGTCGAATTCAGCGGTCATCATCATTCGCGATGCCGGGGATCAGATTCACGCGCTGGCGAATTCCTGCCGCCACCGGGGGTCGATCATCTGCAAGGAGGCGTCGGGGCACGCCAAGAAGCTGGTCTGCCCATATCACGCATGGGTCTATGAGCCCGACGGCACGCTGACGTCGGCGCGGATGATGCCGGAGGAATTCGACAAGTCGAGCCACGGCCTGCACCGGTACCACTGCCGGGTGGTGGAAGGGTTGATCCACATCTGCCTGGCGGAGAAGGCGCCCGATTTCGAGCCGATCGCGCGGGACATCGAGCGTTTCCTGAAGCCGCACGGCCTGACGCGCATAGCGATCTGTCACCGCAAAGCGTGGATCTGCGAGGCCAACTGGAAGCTGGTGATGGAAAACTTCCAGGAATGCTACCACTGCGGGCCGACGCATCCGGAGTATTGCAGCGTGATGCCGTACTATTCGGCGGAGCTGACGCGCAAGCCCGACGAGGTCAGCCAGCGCTACCGCGAGTTCGTGAAGTCGTGGCATGCGCAGCCGGGCCGTCACGATCCGGAGCCGGTGGAGCCGTCGGTGGACCGGACGCATGACTGCAGCCGGACGCTGATCGGGCCGGGTCACCTGACGCAGAGCAAGGATGGTCAGCCCATCGCCAAGCTGCTGGGCGACTACACGGAATATGACGGGGCCGTGACGACAGTGCGTATCGTCACCTCGTATTACAACATGGCCAATGACTGGGGGGTGCTGCTGCGGATCACGCCGCTCGGCCCGCAAGCGACGGAGGTGCGCGCCGACTGGTTCGTGCACGAGGACGCCGAGCCGGGCAAGGACTTCGATGTCGAAGAGCTGACGTGGCTCTGGCGCGTGACATACGGGCAGGATATCGAGATCACGCAGAACAATCAGTACGGCGTGAACGACGCGAGCTACCGGCCCGCGCCCTACGCTCCGATTGAGTCGGGCAGCGCGATCTTCACGGCCTGGTATCTGAAAAGCAGTCTGGACCGGGAACTGGAAGCGAGCTACGCGCGTTAATCCAGGGGGGGTCGGGCGAAGCCGCCCTCGGGCCCGCGGAACACGCGACCTCCTGCGGGGCGGCCCGCTTGAGGGCTTGAATCAATCGGCCGCGGCGACCGGTTCAGCCGCGTGGGACGGCGACCGGCCCAACGCCTCCTCCATGGCCGCCGCATTGACGACATCCCCCACGACCAGGCCCGCAACGTCGGCGGGCGCGGGTTCAAACAATGAGATCAGCCAGCCGGCCAGCCAGGTGCCAAAGAAACCCAGGGCGCCGTACCAGAACGGATGGATGCCGGTGGTGAGCTGGATCGGCGCGGGCATCGCCCAGCCCAAGGCGCTGAACAGGGCCGGCGCAAACTCCGACCAGCAGACCAGGAGGAAACCGAGAATTGCGCCGTAGAAGGCGCCATTGGCGGAAAAGCGCCGAAAGAGCATGCCGGCGAGGAACATGCCGAGCAGGGGCCCGCTGAAGAAGTTGCCGATATTGATGGCATTTTCGAGCACGCTGCGCAAACCGCCCATATAGACCCAGGCGACGGCCATGCCGGTGGCGAAGAGACCCCAGAAGCAGGTCAAGGCCTTGGCCGAGACGATGGCCGAGGCGGCGCCGAGCGCGTCGCCCTGCTTAAAGCGCTGCACGAAATCGACAATCGTGACGGTGGCGAGCGAATTGAGCGCCGAGCTGAGGACCGACATCGCCGCGGCGAAAATCGCGGTCACCATCAGCCCGCGCAGACCGGCCGGCATCTCGCTCAGAATGAAATGAATGAAGACATGATCGCCCGGGATATCCGGGCTGATCCTGTCGGGAAACTGTTGATAGAAGGCGTAGATCACGGTTCCGATGAAGTAAAAGACGAACGACAGAACCATGCAGATGATCGGCGTCCAGATGATGACTTTGATATTCGTCTTGTAGGATTTGCAGGTCAGGTTGCGCTGGATGATGGTCTGATCGATGCCGAACATCGCCAGATTGGCGAAGAAGATGCCGAAAATGCAGTTCCAACTGTCGTTGGTGGCGTATTCGCCGCCATAGAGGTGAAACGACCAGTCGAACATGCGCAGCCGGCCACCGTCGGCGGCCACCCGCAACACTTCTCCCAACCCCCCGTCGATGCGGGAGAACATGATGGCCAGGGCGATCAATGCCCCCGTATTGACGATGCAGAACTGAATATTGTCATTAATCATGACCGCCTTGATGCCGCCCATCGCCGTGTAAATCGTCGTGATCACGCCGATGATCAGGATGGAGACGATCTGCGGCCAGCCGGTGATGCCGGTCAGGACGATTGATGCGGCGTAGATGCCGGTCGCCGTCAGGAATCCGCGCAGGAGCAGGAACAGACCGGAGGCCATGGAGCGGGTCTTTAAATCGAAGCGTCGTTCCAGATACTGGTAGGCCGTGTAGAACCCCAGCTTGTAGAAGAAGGGCATCAGGACGAACAGGATGACCAGCGCGACCAGCGGCATGTTGAGCATCATCGAGAAGTACATCAGATCATATTCATAGGCGACGCCGGGGCTGCCGACATAGGCGATGGCGCTGAAGCCGGTGGCGAAAATCGAGAGCAGCACCACCAGCCAGCCCATCGAGCGCCCGGCCAGGAAATACTCCTTGAGCGACGTCTGGCGGTGGCTGAAGAGCCAGCCGACCCCCAGCAGCACGACCAGGTAGACGACAATGATGATCGCATCGATGCCGGTCAGGTGTGTGTTCAATGCCGTATCCCCGCTTGCCCGTGTCGGTCAGGGCCTGGATTGCAGAGGGCCCGCGCTGGCCGTCGGCCGGTTGCCTTCGAGGAAGGAGCGCTCGACAAAGTAGGTCCAGCCCGATTCTCCGGCGATGATCAGATCCATCCGGCGGTCGCCATTGAAGTCGACGACGTCCACCGAACCGGCGTGACCGCTAAAGTGCATCGGCCGCCCCTCCAGCATGATCGTGCCGTGTTCCCGGAACCGGGGGGCATGGGCCGAGCCGACGTTTTCGTAATACCAGACGTGATACAGCGACCCGATGAAGAGGTCGAGCAGGCCGTCGTGGTTCCAGTCGGCGAGTTTCAGCATGTAATCGCCGTTATTATTCTTGGTTCCCTGTTCGGGCAGCATCACCTCGCCCGACTCGAGGCGCAGCCCCTCGCCGCGGACCAGCTTGAGCTGCGTCGGCTCGTCCTGCGCGGCCTCCGGGTGGTAGAGGTGAACATGGCGATCGGTATAGCCGGTCGAGACGATGTCGATACGGCCGTCGCCGGTGATGTCGCCGACGGCCAGTTGGTTGCGCCAGCCGAAAACGCGACGCTCGCCGCCGACGGTCAGGAACCGGCCCGCGGCCAATTCGGGCCGGGTGCGCGCGCCGATGTTTTCGAAATAGCTCTGATAGCCGCGCATGTCGCCGACGAACAGGTCCAGATCCCCGTCGGCGTCAAAGTCGACGACGACCGGGGTGGTGTAGCCGGAATTCGGTTCGGACGGGCCCTGGGGGCAGTCGCGCGGGCCGTTGATCAGCCGGATTTCCGTGCCGGCGGCGCGCAGTTTTTCGCCGGGCGCGAAGACCGGTTCGGCGACGTCGCCGAGGTTGCGATAGAACGTGACCCAGCCGTTGCCGCCGCCCTGGATGATGTCGAGGCTGCCGTCGCCGTCCCAATCGACCGCAACGCTGCGGGTCTGTTCGCCGCCGGTGATTTTCGGCTCGATCTGCAGCACGAAACGGCCGGGGGCCAACCGCGGCAGGCCGCTGTCGTCGTCGCCGAGATTCTCATAGATTTTCAACCAGCCGTCCCAGCACCCCAGCAGGAGGTCGAAATCGCCGTCGTCATCCCAATCGAGCACGTGCGGATTGGGGTCGATGCCAGTGTCTTCATCGCGCTCGACGATGGGGATGTCCAGCATCAGGTTGGGCCGGCCGGGTTCGCCCGTATTCTGGAACCAGAGGACGCGGCAGCCGTCCTGCGGATGGTTCTGCATGGTGCTGACGATCAGATCAAGCCGGCCGTCGCCGTCCCAATCGGCGACGTCGCCGCCGCCGTAACCGAAGCTGGCGAGCGGCAAGCCGCGGGCGGTCTTGAGGATGACCGGCGGGGCGAAGCGCACGCGCCCGTCTTCACCGAGCCCCTGGTTCGCATGTAATTCGAACAGTTCGAGCACTTCATCCCAGTAGCGCACTTCGTCCTCGGCGGAGCTGTCGGGGTCGACATGCTGTTGCTGAATGGCATAGATGATGTCCGGCCGGCCATCGCCGTCCCAATCGACGATGCGCGGGAAACTGTAAAAATAGTCGTCGGTGTAGTCGTTCCCGTGCGCCAGCCTGAACGACAGGTCGGGCTGTTTGCGCAGGAGGGGCAGGCCATCGGCATTGCGGGCGGCGGTGTTCCGGTAAAACGTGAACTCCTCACCGAGCGCGGTCAGGATGTCGAGGTGGCCATCGCCGTCCCAGTCGATCAGCTCGAACCGCAGGTAGATATTGTTGTTTTCAATGAAATTCCCGTCGGCGTCGCGCAACTGGTAGCCGGCGGCGAAGATGGGGTCGCCCGTTTCGTCGCGCTCGCCGGTGTTCCTGAAGAAATAGAGGAAGCCCATGGCCGGCCGACCGGGCTGGACGTTGTATTCGTGCGTCTGCGAGCTACCGACGAGCAGATCCGGGAGACCGTCCGCGTCCCAGTCAACGCGGCGGACGCTGGCGGCCATGCCGACATCGAGCGGTCCGGGCCGGCCGTGGTTGAACAGCAGCGTGTCGGCGTTGCCGATCAGCGCGACGCGTTCGGGCGGCCGGGCGGGGCGTTCGCCGAGGATATCGAAGTAGAGCACGAACCGCGTGTCGCGTTCATCGCGGATGCGCCAATGGATGGCGCCCGCGTCGCCATAGTAGAAATCGCGGCTCAATTGGTGCGGCACGGGGACGGCGGCGTCGCCGGTCGCCGCGCGTCCCGCGGACGGATCGGCGCGGTAGAGCCGGATCGAGTGGCGGTCCAGGCGTCCGGCGTCGCCGTGCCCGGCCAGGAGGCGGCCGAAGTCCACCGTGAGGGAAACCGGCGTCAGCCGGCGCGGCTCGGTTCCCGGGTCGACCGTCACCGGAATGCGGAACGCGGCGTCGCCGACCCACTCCTCGCCGGCCGCGGCCCACGCGCCGAACAGGCACGGCAGCAGACACCATCCCGCCCACAGGCGGAATCGCGGCAGTTGACGGTTCACGATGCGACTCCTTCGGTCGGAATGCATCAACAGCGGGTTGCCAAACTCTCGAGCCGGGGGGCGACTCGCGTTACGAAGGAGCCCGGCGACGGTCCTTGGCCTCACCGGCCAAAACACGAAGCGGCGGTTGGTGCGCCGCCGGACAATAGTCTTCCCGGCGGGCCCGGGCGCACAGCGCGCCGGGCGGCGCAGGCTCCATCGCAAAGAGGTCTGTCGAACGACGACAAGGTCGCCTGAAACGAAAAGCGCGGCTACGGAAGCGCCGCGAGCGGGCCCGGCGCGGTCAGTCCATGACTTCGGTCAGCGCCCGCTGGAAATCCTCCAGCGCCTTGGCCATGCGGTAGGAGCCGCCCAGATGCATCCGCATGCGCTGTTCAGCCAGCGGGACGTTGCCCTGCTCGACGGCCTCAAGAATCGCGCGGTGCCGGACCGGCTCGATATGTTCCAACTTGCGTTTGCGGGTCGAGGTCTTGTTGACCGCTTCAAACATGAACTTGGGAATGGCCATGCAGAACTGGCGGTAAATCGTGCCATGGATCGTCGCCAGCCGGGGATTGCCCGTGAAGCGCGCCAAGTCGCGATGGAACGCGCTGTCGGCTTCGAAGTAGGCATCGGAGTCGATTTCCTCAAACGCCCGTTCCATTCGCTCCACGCTGGCCCGCAGGACCGCAATCTGCTGCTCGGTGTGGTTCTCGGCGACAATCCGGACAATGCCGCACTCGAGGATCTCGCGCACCTGGCAGAGCATGCGGACGCTTTCGAGGTCCATCCGGATGACGCGCGCGCCCTTGCGGGGGATGCGCTTGATCCACCCTTCCTGTTCCAGGCGCTCCATCGCCTCGCGCACCGGCACATTGCTTGTTCCCAGCGCCTCAGCCACTTCGCGTTCCACAACGCGCGAATCGGGGGGATAATTCCCGTTGGCGATGTTGCTGACGATGTAGTCATAGGCGCGATCGGACAGCCGCCGCGGCGTCTCGACGTCGATCAACCGGGGGGCCGAGCCGACCGCCTGGCCTGGCGGCGCGTCTTCGCACGGAGTCGCCAGGTCCCGTGTCGCATCCACCACTTCCATGGATCCGCTGTGCGTTGTCATGGGCATTGGGCCTTGTGTGACGATGAAAAACTGCCGGGGCCTGCCGCAGGGCAGGCAGTGCCATTCTCGCAAAGGTAAATGCCGCGAATCAAACAAGGTTTGGCGGTGCGACGTGCCGATCAGCGTGGGGGCCATGTTCGCGTGTGAATGATTGCCTCCGGCGGATGGGGATGATTGCTGTCTGAGCCGAAGCATAAGCTACCGACTGTTCGGTGTCAAATCATATAATATAGGTTCCCCTCCTGCTTCCCCGCAGTGGATTAATGCTCGAGTCCATACCGGCGTAATTTGATGAGTTACGGAAAGATATCGAACTTTTAGTCGATTGGGGCGGACCAATTTCGGAGTACTAGATCAGATTTTCGTTTGACAATCCATGTTTATTTCATATAAGAATTGTGCCGTCGAGGACGGAGATTCATCCGACAGCTTGATACATGCTTCCGAAGAGGAAAGGAGCCGGGCCATGCCATCATTGTGGGGCAAACTGCGTGTGTTCAGCGACGCGGAGCTGTTCCAGCTCCACCAGGGCGCCTTGCGGATTCTGGAAGAAGTCGGGGTGGCCTTCCAACATCCGCAGTTTCTGGAGCGCCTGGCGGCCGCGGAGTCGGGGGTCAAGATCGATTTTGACACGTGCGTGGTCAAGTTCCCGCCCGAAGTCGTGGAAGAGGCGATGCGGACGGCGCGACTGGTCGACCGGCGCGTCCGGCCCCCGCAGGTCCGGCTGCAGTTCAGCGCCGAGGGGGGGCCGACGTCGGTCATCGATCTGGAGACCGGCCAGCGCCGCCCCTCGACGCTTCAGGATCTGGCCGATGCCGTGCGGCTGGCCGACGCCCTGCCCAACATCGATGGCGTAGGCGAACCGGTCACGCCGGCCGACGTGCATCCCCACGTCTGGGACCTGTTCATGTACAAGACGATCTGGTCCAACACATTCAAGGTCGACGGGGGCGGCGTGATGGGACGCAAGGGCAACATCATTCATAATCGCGATCCGCGCGCGATGCGGCTGCTGCTGGAAATGGGGGCTGTGATGCGCGGCGGCTGGGAGGAGCTGCGCCAGCGCCCGCTGATCGGCGCCAACATGCCGCCGCAAAGCCCGTTGCGCTACGACGAGGACGTCCTCCAGCAGGTGCTGTTCATGCTCGACGCCGGGCAGTACGTGACGGTCTGCAGCAATGCGATGGGAGCGGCGCAGGCGCCCGCCACGCTGGCCGGCATCCTGGCGCTGGATAACGCCGAACGGCTGGCCGGCCTGACGGCGGTCACGCTGATTTCGCCCCGGACCGAGATTTTCATCGGCAATCACCCGGGCTACATGGACCTGCGCACGGGCAACTTCAGCGACGGATCGCCCGAACACGCCCTGCTGGCGCTGGGCGGCCATGAATTGCTGACCTATTACGGCGTCCACCTGTCGGGGCACCACCCGGTGCTGATGACGCTGGCCAAGACGATCGGCGTGCAGGCGGCCGCCGAAAAATCGGCGCTGGCGATGCTGTGGGGGCTGATGGGGGCGACCGGCGTCTGCTGTTCCGGCTCGCATCTGTATTCCTACTCGCTGGCGCAGATGGTGATCGACAACGAGATCGCCGGGATGGTCAACCGGATCCTGGA
The DNA here is from genome assembly GCA_002068205.1 of candidate division BRC1 bacterium ADurb.BinA292. GTDB lineage: Bacteria > Sumerlaeota > Sumerlaeia > MVZB01 > MVZB01 > MVZB01. Next base: position 8,310 of record MVZB01000030.1, on the reverse strand, counting down.
GGGCTTCGAAATCAACGAGGAGACGCTCGCGCTGGATGTGATCAAGGAGGTCGGCGTCGGCGGCGTCTTTCTGACCCATCCGCACACGGCGATTGAAAGCCGCCGGAACTTCTGGGCCTCGGAACTGTTCGACCGCAACACGTACGACAGTTGGCTGGCGCGCGGGGGCAGGGACATCATCGAGATCGCGACGGAAAAGGCCCGCGCGCTTCTGGCCACGCATCACCCGCGGCCGCTCAGCGAGGAGCAGATGGCGGCGATGGAGGACATCTGCGAGCGGGCCAAGGCGGAGATCCTGCAAGGCCAGAGGAGCCGGACGAGCGGAACCCGAGAGCCGGCGAGTGCGATGTGAGGGAGGGGACGTAAGGACGAGACAGCCGCTGCCGGCCGAACCCGCTTGCATGTCCCACCCGTGCTGTCTCAGAATCATCGAGGCTGCCGGCCGATGGCGGCACGGCCCCGTGGAGAGGTGTTGCCTTGCAGGTTCCGCCCGTCGCCCCCTTCGCCGACACGACCGCGCTGCGCCGGCAGGTGATCGACACCTGCTTTCTGATGCGCGACCGGCTGGGCTATTTCATCAGCACCTGGGGCAACATGTCGGTGCGCGTGGAGGAAGGATTGCTGCTGACGCCCACGCGGGTGGAATACGAGGATCTGACGCCGGAGGATCTGTGCGTCGTGTCGCTCGACGGCCGGCAGGTGAAGGGGACGCGCACGCCGACGTCGGAGACGGAAATGCACCGCCAGATCCTGCGGGCGCGGCCCGATCTGGGGGCGCTGATTCACAGCCATTCGACCTGGGCTTCCACCTGCGCCTGCGCCCAGCGCGCCATCCCGGTGCTGATCGACGACATGGCGATGGTCGTGGGGGGGGAGGTCCGCTGTTCGCGCTATGTGCCGGCCGGCCGGCACAAGGAACTGGCGGCGGCCGTGTGCGAGGCGCTGGGCGACGAGGCGTGGGCGGTGCTGATCGCGAACCATGGGGTGATCGCCGGCGGGCGGACGCTGGAAGAGGCGGTCATCTGCTGCCAGTTTGTCGAGAAGGCGGCGCGGATCTTCATCCAGGCCGAGGCGATCGGCGGCGTGCGGCCGATCCCCGAGGAATTGTGGCGCGAGGAACGGCATCATTACCTGTTCAAATACGGGAAGACGGAGGATCTGAAGGACGTGTTGAAAGCGGCGCCGGCGGAGCGCTGAGCGCGGTCGCGCGCGCTGGCGTCTCTCAGCGAGGGGTTAAGACGCCGGTGGGGGTGATGCGGAACGGACACCGGTCAGGTACTGGCATCCCTGCCGGGATGCACGAGATACATTACGAGAGCCGAGGACGAGGGACGAGAGCCGGGAGCCGATTTTGGGGGATGGACTTTGGGGGCGATTACGAGGGCGAGAGACGAGGGACGGATATTTGAGTGAGGACGAGGGACGAGGGACGAGGGACGAGGGACGAGGGACGAGGGACGAGGGACAGGTTTTAGAGTGAGGAATGCAGTTCGAATGAGGAGCACGGCCAATGCCTGAAGCCGACAACAAGCAAGCCAAGCAATTCCATCCGGAAATCCCGCAGCCGACGCACGGCTTTTTCGCCAAGGGGGCCGGCGCGCTCGACTGGGGGATGCAACACCGGCTGTCGCGGATCTTCCGGCCCGAGACGGGCAAAGTCGTCATGCTCGCGATCGACCACGGCTATTTTCAGGGGCCGACGACCGGCCTGGAGCGCGTGGACCTGAACATCGTTCCGCTGCTCGAGCAGACCGACGCGCTGATGCTGACGCGGGGGATCCTGCGTTCGACGATTCCGCCGACGTATCCGCGCGGGATCGTGATGCGCTGCAGCGGCGGTCCGTCGATCCTGAAGGAGCTGTCCAACGAGGAGCTGGCGGTCGACGTCGAGGACGCGATCCGGATGAACGTCGCCGCGATGACGCTGCAGGTGTTCGTCGGCGGGGAACACGAGACGCGCACGATCCACAACATGACGCGGCTGGTGGATGCGGGGCTGCGCTACGGCATTCCGGTGATGGCGGTGACGGCGGTCGGGCGCGAGCTGGTGCGCGACGCGAAGTATCTGCGGCTGGCCTGCCGCATCTGCGCCGAGCTGGGGACGCAGATGGTCAAGACCTACTACTGCGACGAGGATTTCGAGACGGTCACGGCCAGTTGCCCGGTGCCGATCGTGATGGCGGGCGGCAAGAAGCTGCCGGAGCTGGACGCATTGACGATGGCCTACAACGCCATTCAGGGGGGCGCCGCCGGCGTCGACATGGGGCGCAACATTTTCCAGAGCGACGCGCCGATGGCGATGCTGCAGGCGATCCGCAAGATCGTGCACGAAGGCTACACTCCGAAGGAGGCCATGGAGGTCTACGCGGAACTGAAGAACGAGCAGGCGCGGGAGAAGCGCGAGCCGGTGGGCATTGGATGACGGGGGGGATTCGCATGCTGTTTGTGCTCCATGCAACCGACGGACCGGACGGCGCGGAGCGGCGCAATGCCCATCGCGAAGCGCACGTGGCGTACATCGCCGCGCAGGACGCGGCCGGGCGCATCCGCTTTGCCGGGCCGCTGAAGGATGAGGCGGGGAAATCCAACGGCGCGCTGATCATCTTCGAGGCCGAGGACCCCGACGCGGCGCGCGCGTGGGTGGCGGGCGATCCGTATGTCGCGGGCGGTGTCTATTCCGCCTGGGAAGTGCGCGCCGTCGTGCAGGCTTTTCCCAAGCTATCCGTTGGTTAGGCGAGAGCGTTCCGTGGAAGCCATGCTCAACCCATCGGCGGCGTTGGACCATCCGCTGGCGAATCTGGTCGGCGTGGCGCGCGGGGCCCTGGCCGTTGCGACGGGCGGCGAGGACCGGCCGTGGCAGCCGCCGGTGATGCGCCGGCGGGGCGGGATGGTGATGTCGCCGCTGATCCTGGCGGCCGGCCTCGCGGGCGAAGCGGAGGCGGCGGCCCGCGCGCGAATCGCCGAAGCGCTGGCCGCGTTCATTCAATCCAAGAATATGCGCCCGCGCGCCGTGCAGATCGGCGAGCAGGCGGTGTATGAAATCGAGGACGTGACGGCGACGGCGGCAGCGCCGCTGGCCGGCCGGGTGGCGCTCGTGACCGGCGCGGCGGGGGCGATCGGCCACGGTCTCTGCCGCGGGCTGCTGGAGAAGGGCTGCCGCGTCGCGGCAACCGACCTGCCCGGGGATGCCTTGACGGCGACGGTGGAATCGTTCGGCCGGGAATTTCAGGATAATATGATTGGAATTCCCATGGACGTGACCGCGCCGGAAGGGGTGCGCGCCGCGTTCGCGGCGCTTGCTCTCGCCTGGGGCGGCGTCGATCTGGTGATTGTGAATGCCGGGATCGCGCACGTGGCGGGGCTCGATGAACTGCAGCTTGCGGATTTTCAGCGGCTGGAGCGCGTGAACGTGGAGGGGACGCTGAACACGCTGGCGGAAGCGGGCCGCTGGCTGAAGCGGCAGGGGATCGGCGGCGACGTGATTCTGATTTCGACGAAGAACGTATTCGCCCCCGGGGCGCGGTTCGGCGCCTACAGCGCGACGAAGGCGGCGGCGCATCAGCTCGCGCGCATCGCCGCGTTGGAACTGGCCGAGCACGATATCCGCGTCAACATGGTGGCGCCCGACGCAGTGTTCAGCGCGGGCGAGGTGCGGTCGGGCCTGTGGGCGACGGTCGGCCCCGACCGGATGAAAGCCCGCGGCCTGGATGAAGCGGGTCTGGAGGAATATTACCGTTCGCGGAATCTGCTGAAGGCGCGGGTGACGGCGCGGCACGTGGCCAACGCCGTGTTGTTTTTCGCGACGCGGCAGACGCCGACGACGGGCGCCACGCTCCCCGTCGACGGCGGCCTGCCCGACGCCGCGCCGCGCTAGGCTCACCCATTCGAAATCCATTCCACGACTGAGGCGGGTGAATCCGACGGAACCGACCGTTCCGGCGGGTTACGGCCCGGACCGCGTGCGCTGGCGGGTCAGCGGATCGGGCAGAGGGCATTTTCCGCGCTGGACAGGGGCGGTGGGGAGGGGCTAGGATGCCCAGAGTAAACGATTTCGCACGCCCCCCTGGACCCAATGATGCCCGGCTGTGAACCGCCTGGCGGGGGGCGGAGTTCGAATCGCCCCAGCCAGTCCAACGAGGAGCAAGCCGCCATGAAGGGCCTGCCCATCGCGATCACCATTCTGTTGCTTGCCGCGGCCATGCGGCCCGCGGCCGCGGCCTGGGTTGAACCGGAGCGCCCGCTGCCGCTGACGGCCGACGCGCTCGCGGCCGCAGAGGGCCAAGCCGGCGGGTGGGTCGCGCGCGGCGACGGCATCGCTCACACCGGCGCCGCCGCGGAGCCCGCGCTGCTGCTGGTCGGCGACGAGAACTGGAGCCGCTACACGGTCGAGACGCGGGTGCGCTTCGACGAGCCGACGACGGGCGCCCGCGCCGGCCTGGTCTTCCAGGCGCGCGATGCCGCGCGCTATGTGTATTTCACGCTGGAACGCCGCCACGGCGGGTTTTTTGCCGTCCTCGGCTTCCAGGACGCGGCGGCGATCGAGCGCTACCGCGGCGAATCGCCGCTGATTGAGGAGGTCTTCACGGGCGACGTCTCGCGCCACAAGGAGCTGGATGCGGGTGAGTGGCACACGCTGCGGGCGGACGTCGAGGGCGCCGAGGTGGTCTGCTACCTGGACGGCGAGCCGGCGGCGCGCTATTGGTTCATGGGGACGCCCCCGCCGTTCGATCATTTCGGCCAGGTGTGGCCCGCAGACCCGACGCACGGGCGGGTCGGTGTGATCGCCGCCGGCTGCGCGGCGCGGTTTGAAGATTTGAGTGTGTCGCCGCTGAAGGGCGAATCGCCGCTGCCGACGCCGCTGCGCGGCCGGCGCGACGCGCAGGGCCGCCTGCTCCCGTTGCGCTCGTATGATGAGACGATGCGGATGCTGAACGACTGGATGGTCACCTCGGCCGAGGTGGTCGATCCGTCGCCGGCGCCGGCATCGCTCCGCCATCTGCCGCCCTATCTGCTCACCAACTGGCTTTCGACCGACAATCGATTCTGGCTGCTGGGGGGCGAATACGGCTTCAACCATTCGATCAGCATCCTCGGCGCCGTACAATATTATTATTATTCGGGCGATGAACGCGTCTTGCAGTTCGCGCGGGATCTCGCCGACTGGCACATCGAAAACCGGGTCCCCGCCGACGCCAAAGTCCCGCACCTGATCCAGAGCGTCGTCAACTGGCAGGAAGACGGCACGTGGGAAGGGATGGAGTGGGGCCTGGAGATGGACAAATCGGCCTACATGGGCTATGCGCTGCTCAGGCTGTATGCGGCCTCGGGAGACGAGCGCTATCTGAACGGCGCGCGCGACCTGGCGTCGGTTCTGCGCAAGTATCAATCCGAGGAGGGCAATTGGCCGTTCCGGATCAACGCGCTGACCGGCGAGATCAAGGAAGCGTATTCCTGCAGCCAACTGTGGTACGTCCATTTTTTCGATAAACTCTACGAAATTGACGGCAAGGAGGAAGACCGGGAGCGCAGCCGCAAGGCGCTGCAATGGCTGCTCGACGGCCCGGTCAAGGACAACCGCTGGTTCGGCGTCTATGGCGACGTGCTGATCGGGGCGGAATCGCACGATCAATGGGTGCCGATCGAGACCGCGATTTACCTGATCGACCATCGCGATGAAATCGTGGGGGCGGTGCGGATCGCGGAGGATATACTCGACTATCTCAAACGCACGTTGATCGTCGATTACGGTTTCCATCCCGACGTGCCGGGTCTGCTCGAACAGGGCTCATTCTCCGTCGTCGAGACGATCCAGGAGTTCCGGATTGCCGAGCTGTACGCCAAACTGTATGAGGCCACGGGCCGCGAGGATTACAAGCAGGCGGCGATCGCGGCCGCGAATTCGACGACCTGGTGCCAGGTTTCCGACGGCAAAATGCGCCAGGGTCTGTGGTACCTCGCTATCGATTCGCCGCTCGTCCTGTCCTACAACTACCAGCTCTGCCGGATCATGGGCAGCATCCCCGAGACGGCCCCGCGCGACCAGAATCACCTGCTGCACAACACGAGCGACCTGACGCGGATCGCCTACCGGGACGACGGCGTTTCGTATGCGACGCTGGGGCCCGGAGAGGAAACGCTGGTGGTGCGCGCCCGACCGCGCCAGGTGACGGCGGGGGGCGAGCCGCTTAACCGGCTGCGGAGCTGGGGCTTCGACGAGGACGGCTGGTGGTATGACGAGCAGACGGGGCAACTGCGGATCCGGCACACCGCGCCGGCCATCGAAATTGTATTGGAACAATGAATCGCTTTTATCGGCGCGATTCATTCAGCCTGATTCAACATCCCATGGAGTGACGGACGCATGCAATCACCGGTGCTCTTCCAGCGCATCCTGCTGCGGCGGCTTCTGCTGCCGCTGATCATTCTGGCCGGCGCCGCGACCGCGGCGCGGGCCGGCGTGCCGGAGGGCGGGTTCAGCCTCGCCGCCGACGCCCTGCCCGCCGGGTGGCAGGCCGGCGAGAGCGGCATCGAACGAACGGAACCGGCCGCCGAACCGGCCGTCCTGCTGGCCGGCGAGGAGGATTGGAACGATTACACCGCGGAGACGCAGGTGACGCTGGGCGGCGCCGAGGTGGGGTCCGAAGCCGGGCTGGTCCTGCAGGCCGAAAGCGCGACCGACTACCTGGTCTTCTCGCTCGCCGCGCGCAAGAGCGGGCCGTACGCGATCCTGCGCTACCAGAACGCGGAGCTTCCGCTGACGGGCGACCAAGCCTGGCTGGAGGGGCTCGACCTGACGCAGCCGCACACGCTGCGGGCCGACGTTCACGGCACGGCGGTGATGGGCTACGTCGACGGCGAGCCGGTGGTGAGCTTCGATTTTCTCGGCACGCCGCCGGCCGATTGCGGCACCTGGCCGCTGTGGGAAGACGACCCCGATCAGGGCCAGGTCGGCCTGATGTCGGTGGGCGCCGCCGCGCGGTTCAGCGGGCTGACGGTCACGCCGCTGCGGGACTTCGCGCACATCATCACGCCGCAGAGCGGCCGCCGCGATGCATCCGGCATGATGCTGCCGCGGCAGTCCTACGATAAGGTGCTGCGCGACCTGACGGCCTGGGCCGCCCGGTCGCAGGAAGTGATCGATACGTCGCTCGCGCCCGAGTCGGTCCGGCACCTGCCGCCTTACATTCTGTCAATGTTCATGCGTTCCGACGATCAGCTCTGGATGACGCTCAATGAATTTGCCTTTAATCATTCGCTGTATATTTGCGGTGCGGTGACGCATTACCTTTATTCGGGCAACGACGACATTCTGGACGAGGCGCGCACGCTCGCCGACTGGCACATCGCCAACCGCTCGCCCGCCGACTGGGCCCTGCCCTACATGCCGATGAGCGCGGGCACCTATGGCCCCGACGGAACGATCCAGACCGTTGAATGGGGCATCGAGATCGACAAGAGCGCCTACATGGGACTGGCCTTTCTCAGGCTTTACGCCGTGACGGACGAGCCGCGATATCTGGACGCCGCGCTGAAGATCGCCGCGACGCTGCGCCCGCTGCAGAAGGAAGATGGCAGCTGGCCGTTCCGCGTCAATGCCGAGACGGGCGAGGTGGAGGTCGATTACGCGTGCAGCCAATTGTTCCACTCCTGGTTCTTCGAACAGCTGGCCAAGGTCAGCGGCGAACCGGAGGATCTCGAGCGCAGCCGGCGCGCCTTCCAGTGGGTTCTGGAGAATCCGGTGAAAACGAACAAGTGGATCGGGCTGTACGGCGACGTGCCGAGCGATTCGGCGACGTATGACCAGTGGATCGCGCAGGAAACGGCGATGATGCTCCTCGACCAGCGCGACGAGTATCCCGAGGCCGTGGAGATCGCGGAGGGCATCCTGGCCTGGATTCAGGAGCACCTGATGGTGCCGTGTGGATTTCATGAGGGCATTCCCGGCCTGATCGAGCAGGCGACGTTCATCGTCGTGCTGACGCACCATCAGGCGCGCCTGGCCGAAATGTATGCCAAGCTGTACGAGGCGACGGGGAAACCGGAATATCGGATCAAGGCGCTCGAGACGGCCAATTCGACGACCTGGTGCCAGATGTCGGACGGCAAGGTGCGGCAGGGGCTGGGCTATTTCGCCATCGCCTGCCCGATCCTGCTCTCGTTCAACGACCAGTTCTGCCGCATCATGTCGGCGCTGCCGGAGACGGCGCCGACGGGTGAAAACCACCTGCTGCAAACCACTGGGCTGCTCAAATCGGTGGACTACGGCGAAAACCGCCTGGGATACCATGCGATCGGAGGGGGCGAGGAAAC